>CANFLJ010000212.1 GCA_947447815.1 Chitinophagaceae bacterium
CTGGTCATCCTACAAGTTATATTAATAACCTGTCATTAAAGTTCGACAATGTAACTGATAGCATAGGACCAGAAGGTAACTGTATCAAGAACAAACAGAAATACGTTATAAACGACTTTCTTACTGATACCAATACTACACAATGGCATCTTGCCGCCCAAGAAGCCGGCATTAAATCGGCCGGTACTTTCCCTATTAAATTTAATGGAGATGTTATTGGCGTTCTGGGAGTGTATAGTGATACTATCAACTATTTTCAAAATAAAGAAATTATTCTCTTAGAAGAAGTTGCTCTATTGATTTCCTTTGGGTTGGAAGAATTACATAAAGAAACAGAAAAGAAATTAGCAGAAAAGAAAATAAAACAGCTAGCCGATATCATAGAGCATTCCAGCACATTTGTGGCTATTTCTACTCCTGATGGTAGAGATGTATATAAAAACAATGCTTTCAAAAAGGCCCTTGCTATAGAAGGAGACGACGTTACCCAATACCATTTCAATGATTTCCATACCGCATTGGCAAAAGAAATTCTTCCCGATGTTTTTAATACAGTAATGAAAAATGGGATAGCTTCTTTTGAAAATGAATTGATCAGTAAAACTGGTCACATATTTCCTGTTCTGCAAACAATCATGTTGCATAAAAACGAACAGGGAGAACCAGAGTTCTTTTCTACCACGGCTATAGATATTACTGAAATAAAACAAAAAGAAGCAGAGCTGGAAAAACGGGCATCAGAATTACGCTCATTATCCAATCACCTGGTTACTGTACGGGAAGAAGAGAGAAGATCAATTGCTAAAGATATTCATGATGAATTAGGCCAGAATTTAACCATCTTAAAAATGGATGCACACTGGATAAGCACCCATCTGGATGGTAATAAACAGGATCTTCAAGATAAACTAAAACAATTCAAAGAGATAACAGAGGATACAGTAAAAACAAGCAGAAGATTATACAACTCCCTTTATCCTCAGATGATCGAAGATATAGGTCTGGTAGGCGCTATAAAATGGCATGCAAACAAGTATTATGATCAAAAGGAAATCGAAATTCATTTTGATACCGACCTGGATGAAGTAAAATTATTCCCCGAAAACAACATTATCTCATTAGTTCTTTTTAGAATATATCAGGAATGTTTCACCAATATTATGCGTCATGCAAATGCTAAGAATATAAATATTTCTCTTAAAATAAACGACGGAGTATTCAGCCTAATCATTAAAGATGATGGAAACGGATTTATCGTGGATCAAGTAGATTCTACCATTCACCATGGCCTCATAGGAATGAGAGAACGTGTATTAGCCTTATCAGGAAAAATAAATATACAATCCGAAATCGGAAAAGGAACCATTACTGCTGTGCAAATACCTTGCTAACTTAAAGGACTCAGAATTGCACTGATTTTGGCCAAAATGGTTCTTCGTATATAAAATTCCCTATTTTTATGTTCAAATAATACTTACCAATGAAAGGAGTAAACAAAGTTATCCTATTAGGAAATCTTGGAAGAGACCCCGAAGTAACTTTTCTGGAAGGTAATATTTGCGTAGTCAAATTCAATCTGGCTACCACTGAGTACTTTAAAGATAAAAACGGAGTAACACAGGCTCAAACCGAATGGCACAATGTAGTTTTGTGGCGTTCTTTAGCCGAACTGGCCATGAAAAACCTTAAAAAAGGCGCTTGTGTATACTTGGAAGGGAAACTGAAAACAAAAGTCTGGGAAGACAAAAACGGTCTGAAAAAACAAGCCACCGAGATTGTAGCAGAAAACTTTATCATGCTCGATAAGCGCAATGATCAGTTTCAGCAAGCTCCTACGGATGGAATTTCCGCTAAGACAGACCCAATTGAGGGCAATTCTGCCCCTCCTCCAAATGAATCTTTACCTTTTTGAAGCTATTAATGATATAAAAGATATTTTTGCGCAAACGTAGCTTTAGTATATTGCAATAATTAAAGCTATTATTATTCATCAAACTTTATTAAATTGGATTATCACTCGATAATTATTTCTATTACGGCCTTTGCTCTAATTACAGTTCAGAGCACCTCATTATTCGTATTCCTGCTGATAGGTCTTATCTTTTGTTCCTTCATGTTGAGTGGTGCCGAAGTGGCTTTCTTTTCCCTTACGCACAAGGATATCAATCTCCTTAAAACAAAACAGGATAGCAGTTTCAAAAGAATTGTAGAATTGCTCGATCAACCTAAAATCCTTTTAGGTTCTTTACTGATAGCCAATAGCTTTATCAATATCGCTATTATTGTTATCTCTAATATTCTTATCGGAAATTTATTCGACTTTGGCAAAACATTCGCCATGGTCGAGTTTATCGTTAAGGTAGTAGCAGTTACTTCTATATTACTCCTTTTTGGCGAAGTAATGCCCAAAGTAATGGCTACACAGAACAATGTTCGCTTTGCTAAAGACGTAGGTCCTTTCATCGAATTTGTAAACTATCTATGCAAAAGAGCTAGTGGATGGCTTGTAAAATATACCGACCTGATTGAAAGCAAGCTTTCCAAAAAATCGAATGGTTCTTTTACCAACGAAGAGCTGCTGCATGCTATTGACATTACCGGTACTGATACTTCGGAGAATGAGAAAAACATCCTAAAAGGTATCCTGAACTTTGGAAATATCACCGTAAAACAAATCATGAAAACCCGTATGGATGTTCATGGCGTGGATTACAATATGCCTTATGCTACCTTAATCAAGAAAATAGAAGAGCTTCATTACAGTAGATTGCCGGTATTTAAAGAAGACATGGACGAAATTGCTGGCATCATTCAAACCAAAGACTTCATACCTTACCTACACGAAAAGGAAGAATTCGACTGGCACTCATTAATGCGCCCTCCTTATTTCGTGCACGAACAGAAGCTGATAGAAGATCTATTAAAAGACTTTCAAAGCAAACATATTCACTTCGCTATAGTTGTAGATGAATTTGGTGGCACCAGCGGTATCGTTACCCTCGAAGATATTCTGGAAGAAGTTATCGGCGAGATTAAAGATGAGTTTGACGAAGAAGAACACAGCTACAAAAAACTAGATGAGTACAACTACATTTTCGAAGGCAAGATGATGATCAATGATGTATGCAAGATCATGGAACTCCCTTCCGATACTTTTGATATGGTAAAAGGCGAAAGCGATTCTGTAGCAGGACTGGTACTGGAAATAGCCGGCGATATTCCCGTAAACAATCAGGTAATTCTTTGTGGCGATTTCGAGTTTATCGTTCTGGAAATGTATAAAACCAGAATCGAGAAATTAAAGATTTCTATTAAACCACAGTTGATCGATTAATCGCAAATCCTTACTATAATTAAGACCCCGTTCTTATGATGCACAAAATACTGGTTATTGGATTATTAGGGTTAGTAGTAATGATAGTTTCCTGCAATAGCACTTTTACCCCTAAACCAAAAGGGTTTTTCAAGATTGCTTTTCCCGAAAAACAATACACTACTTTCAATAAAGAAGGATATCCTTATTCATTCGATTATCCGGTATATGCACAGGTAATAAAAGATTCTACCTTCTTTGGTCAAGTTCCTGAAAATCCCTGGTGGATTAATATAAATTTCCCTCAGTTCAATGGCAAGATATATATCAGTTATAAAGAGGTTGACAAAAACAAGCTGGAAAAGCTTTTAAAAGATGCTTTTACCCTTACCGGAAAGCATACTGTAAAGGCTACTGGCAAAGAAGATTCTCTGGTGGTAAACGAGCATGGTGTGCATGGTATGTTTTTTAAAGTACTCGGCGATGTAGCTACCCCTTATCAGTTTTTCTTAACCGATTCGGTAAAGAACTTCCTTTATGGTGCCATGTATCTGGAAGCAACGCCCAACAGCGATTCTGCCAAACCTGTCAACGACTTTATCCTGCAGGATATGAAGCACATGATTGGTACCTTCAACTGGAAAAAATAATATTCTTATACAATAGTATTCAGTAATCAGTATCTCTTTTTTTACTTTTCACTTTATACTTTTTACTTTACTCACATGGGACAGAAAAAACTCATTCGTTTCAATGAAATAAAGACCTTCGATAACGTGTTGGAAAAACCAACCGACATGAAAGGCAACTGGCATAAACATTTCAATAACAACCAACCCATTACACTCGAGCTTGCTTGTGGCAAAGGTGAATATACTGTTGGGCTTGCCCGAATGTATGCTAACAGAAACTTTATCGGTGTAGATATCAAAGGAAACAGAATCTGGAAAGGTGCTAAAACGGCCCTCGAAGAACAACTGAATAATGTAGGTTTTCTAAGAACAGGGATTGACAAAATTACCGACTACTTTGCTGCAAAAGAAGTAGCTGAAATTTGGATTACCTTCCCCGATCCGCA
>CANFLJ010000213.1 GCA_947447815.1 Chitinophagaceae bacterium
ATAGAATATACCACTATTAGTATTTAATAATAATCCTTCCTCTTTTTGAGAATCCTGGAATGCAAAGAAGCCCTCGCTGGCTGGAAACAATTCTATATAATCTATTTTCTTTCCAAGGGTATCAAATAATTTAGATTTGTAAGGTTCAAAATTTACACCACCCTGTACTAATAGACTTAGATTAGGAAATATTTCACTAACCGTTTTTTGTTTCTTTTCAGCTACACTATCAAAATACATCTGCATCCAGGGAGGAATACCGCCAACAAGCGTCATATTCTTATCGATAGTTTCATCCACTATTTTAGAAAGCTTGGTTTCCCAGTCCTCTATACAATTTGTTTCGAAAGATGGAAGTTGATTTGCTTTAAGGTAAGAAGGAATATGATGGTTTACAATACCGCTTAGTCTGCCTGTTGGTATTCCGCCCACCCTTTCCAGTTCTGGCGATCCACTCAAAAATATCATTCTGCCATTGGCAAATGCCGTCTTTCCTGTTTCTGCTATATAACATAAGAGTGCATTTCGGGCACCATTAATATGGTTAGAGATAGAATCTTTGGTTATAGGAATATATTTTATACCGCTGGTGGTGCCACTGGTTTTTGCCAGATAAATAGGTTTCCCTTTCCATAAAACGTTCTGTTTGCCATCTTTTATCTGGGATATATATCCTTTAAACCCTTCATAATCTCTTATTGGAACATTTTTTTTGAACTCTTCATAAGAATTTATATTCTGAAAAGAATGCTCTTTACCAAATTCGGTATTTTTAGCGTTCTTAATTAGATAGTTTAAGATAGATTCCTGGTCCTGAACAGCGTTTTTGGCCCCTTTTTGTATCTTATTATATATAATATTTGCAAATGGCCTGGCCAGCAATGATTTGATATTCATACTATTTCTTGAGTACTTTTCCTCTTATTGAAGGGAACAAAAGTAGGTGCATTAAGGTTCAAAACACCTATTTTTGGTAAATATTAAGACCCCTTTCTGAGGAATTGTGAATAATTTTTAGAAAATAATATCTCAATTCACTTCTTAACCCTTACTTTTGCCGTCCAAAATTTTTGAATACTATGTTAGCAATAGTAAAAATAGCCGGCCAACAATTTAAAGTTAAAGCTGGTGATAGTTTATACGTTCCACGTTTAGAATCCAGCAATGGAGACATCCTGGAATTTAAGGAAGTGTTGTTTACTGATAATAGCGGTGCTATCTCTTTTGGAGATAACGTTACAGTAAAAGCCGAAGTTTTAAGAAGCCTGGTTCAAGGTGACAAGGTGATAGCTTTTAAAATGAAAAGAAGAAAAGGTTTCAGAAAGAAGCATGGTCACAGAACTCATTACACTCAAATCAAGATTGAGAGTATTGCTTAATCATTAGTAAAAAACAGTTTAAATCTAATTTAAAATGGCACACAAGAAAGGAGAAGGATCCGTAAAAAATGGTCGTGATTCTAATAGTAAACGTCTTGGCGTAAAAATATTTGGTGGACAACCAGCAGCGTCTGGAAACATCATCTTACGTCAGCGTGGCACGCAGTATCATCCAGGCAAAAACGTAGGCGTAGGTAAGGATTTCACGCTTTTCGCTTTAGTTGATGGAGTGGTAGAATTCAGAAAAGGCAAGGATGATAAATCCAAAGTTTCTGTACTTCCTGCAGAAAATTTTGCATAAAAATTTTGTAGTTTGAAAAATGTCATTACTTTTATGCCATATTTACTAACTATTAAATTTTAAAAACATGGCAAAAGCTGCAAAAAAAGCTGCACCAAAAAAGGTTGCTCCTAAGGCACCTGCAAAAAAAGTAGCACCTAAAGCTGCTCCTAAAAAAGTTGCTCCAAAGGCTGCTCCTAAAAAAGCTGCACCTAAAGCTGCTCCTAAGAAAGCTGCTCCAAAGGCTGCTCCTAAAAAAGTTGCTCCTAAAGCTGCTCCTAAGAAAGTTGCTCCTAAGGCTGCACCTAAAGCTGCTCCTAAAAAAGCTGCTCCAAAGGCTGCTCCTAAGAAAGCCGCTGCTAAGAAGAAATAATCTTAGTCTTAAAGCTTTTAAAATTATAAAAGTCCCGGAATCCGGGACTTTTTTTTATTCCTTTATTTTTGCTTACAAGCCCCACAACTTAGTGAACAATGAATAATCAAACTATTATCGATAGCCTTTCTTTATTAGCTAAACTAATGGAAATTCATGACGAAAATCCATTCAAAACAAAAGCTTACGCTTCTGCTGCTTTTACTATCAAACAACTTAGCTTCGAATTATCTTCTGTTGATAAAGATAAAATCCCTGCTATAAAAGGTATTGGAAGTTCTACAGCAAAAAGTATTATTGAACTAATCGATACAGGAGAGATTGCACTATTAAATGAATTAATCAACAAGACCCCTGCAGGTATAATAGAAATGCTGCGTATTAAAGGACTTGGCCCTAAAAAGATTGCTACCATCTGGCATGAACTGGAAATAGAATCTTTAGGCGAATTGCTCTATGCCTGTAACGAAAATAAACTTACTTTATTCAAAGGCTTTGGCGAGAAAACGCAACTGAGCATTAAAGAATCTATTGAATATTATCTTGCTCAATCTGGCAAACTATTGTACGCCGAAGCAGAAGTAGTTGTTGCACAAATACAGGAAGCATTAAAAAATACTTTCCCACAAGAAATCACCCTTGTTACAGGCAGCTACAGAAGGCAGATGGAAACTTTAGATTCCATAGAATGGGTAACGACTATCCCTGTTGAAAATATTGTAGCATTATTCAATCAACTTGAATTTGCCACTTCTGTTACCGCAGAAAATAAAGTGGTTTGTACCAGCAAGACAAACCTGATAATCAGCTTTGTCTGTTGTAATAAAAATAATATTTATACAAAGCTTTTCACCAGTAGTTGCAGTGATGAATTTCTGCAACAATGGAATACTTCTCATTCTTTAAATGATCAGCACCATTACGAAAATGAAGAAAGTATTTTCCTGGAGGCAGGCATACCGTCTTTACCAGCTTATCTTAGAGAGTCAGCCGACACTTTAAAAAATGCAAACGCACTTTCTTTAGATTCAATTATTACCCCTGCCGATATTAAAGGAATTATTCATAGCCATAGCAACTGGAGTGATGGTAAAAATACCGTTGAGGAAATGGTAATTGCTGCTATCGAAAAAGGGTATGAATATTTATTATTAACCGATCACTCTAAGAGTGCATTTTATGCAAATGGACTTAAAGAAGATCGTATTGCGGCGCAACAAAAACAAATTGAGGAACTAAATATCAAGTATGCTCCTTTTGTAATTTTCAAAGGAATAGAGTGCGATATTCTATATGATGGTACTTTGGATTATACTGATGATATACTGGCAACCTTCGATTTGATTGTAGCTTCGGTACATTCCAATTTAAAAATGGATGAAGCCAAAGCTATGACAAGACTATTAAAAGCCATAGAATCGCCTTATACGTCCATTTTAGGGCATATGACAAGCAGATTATTGCTTAGCAGAAAAGGATACCCTGTAAATCATCCTGTCATCATCGATGCCTGTGCTGCCAATAATGTAGTAATAGAATTAAATGCACATCCAAGAAGACTGGATATTGACTGGAGATGGATTGACCTTGCATTACAAAAAAATGTTTTGATATCCATCGATCCTGATGCCCACAGTATTGCAGGATATGATGATTGTAAATTTGGCGTACTTGCTGCACAAAAAGCAGCACTACCCAAAAGCAAAAATCTAAGTAGTTATTCTTTAGCGGAGATGAAAGAGTTTATAAAAACGCAACACGCAAAACGATCATCCTAACTTCTAGTTCAAAAGGTTTAAGCCGTTTAAGTTGTTCAAGAGGTTGATACAATTGGTGTGGAAATAAATCAGGAAGTGGAAATGCGTGCAATTTTATCGTGAGTTTCGTGAGTAGTGAATCGTGAGTAACAAGTCTCATGAACTTAGTGATTATTATGTATAGGATCTTCTATAAATTCACGACTCACCACTGACGATGTATTCTGTATTCTTCACGACTCACCACTCACGTTCTTCACGAAGCATCAAAGAATCTACAATCAAAATAAACTACTCGCCCTAAAGCTATATAGGATCCACATCAATATGTATAGATACCGTCCTTAGAAACTGATGCGATTTTATTAACGCTATCTGCTCCTGTATTTCTTTTTTACACAACAATGTAGTGGCATTATCCTTAGGAAGTTTTATCAGCAAATCCCAGATATATTGATTCCTTATTCTTTCTATCACAGGCTGTGCAGGCCCCGTAACATTGTTTTTAAAATGTTTGTCCAGTCCATCTTTAAATTGCTGAGCAGCATCGTGCGATAGCTGATTATTCTTGTGCTTAAAAGTTATCTTTA
>CANFLJ010000214.1 GCA_947447815.1 Chitinophagaceae bacterium
AACGTTCTTTGTTGTCTGCCATTTTTCAATGGAACGGATAAATGAATAATACCATTGCTACCGGTAATAATACACCTGTTTCTAAAACTCATCTTGCAGTATTGTTCGGATGCTTCAATCATCAGTTGTTTGCTCTCGGCCATTAGCTTAAAAGCAGAGATGCAAGGGAAATACTGTAATTCGATAATGATTGCGCTGGATTGACTCATGAAAATGATAGATAAAGGACAAATGTAATTACAATGTTTTATATCAATAATACTTCCATTTAAAGGTATAATTGTATTGTATTATAATTGCAAGAATAGTCTGTAATAATTAGCAGGCTCAAAATTTCAGAACATGTCCTAAATTGAATAGAGCATACGCATATTTGGATGCAGATGGTCTTGAATTCACGAGCGCATACTCATATTTGAACAGAGCATAAGATAAATTGAACAGAGCTTATGAAAAAACACAAAAAGCATGTGTCTATTCAAAGAATGTTAATCTAAAATCTCTACGTCTTTAGGATAATTCGATTTGTTGAAAGTAAATAGATTGTCCTGAATAGGCGCTGTAGTATTCAGGTTATTCAAACTGAACTCTAATTTGTTATTGCTTTGATCAAGAATTAATGCTTTAGTAATCATGTTCTTTGTTTTATCAACAAACACATTTACTTTTTTAAAGCTCTTTCTTTTATCTAAAGGAGTCAGTTCTATTTCATAAAAATTACCAGCACTACTGATTAATTTGTAATTAAAATCTTTGTCGTAGAAGTTGGAAAGCAGATTCTGTGGACTTAATGTTTGATTATTTTCATCCGCAGGAGATACCGTGATTGTCTTTGCTCCATCAAAGTTCCAGATTGTTTTACTGTCGCAGATGATCTCTGTTTTACCTTGTTTTAAAAGATATTTTTGTCCTTTAATAACAATATTTCCCGTTTTAACTCCGTTAGGCTTTCCTTTAGAGGTGAATGATTTGATGGTAAAATCAGCTTTTACGCCTTTAAATGTTTTTACTTTAGCACTTACTGCATCTAGTACTTTCTTAGCTGCAGGATCTTTTTGAGCAAATAAAGTAAGGCTGAATATAGAAAGAATAACGATTAGAATTTGTTTCTTAAACATGATAAAATTTTATAAAAGTGCGCAAATATAGGTGCATATTATTAAGAACTAATGATAGGGCGGCATTAGAAACCGTTAAATATAAACTGATAAACGAATTTTAATTATCCGATTAATAACTAACGAGTGTTAGGCTAATCTATTATATTTGTCCCTTAAATTAATAAACGTATGAGTAAAACAGTATATATCGTTTCTGCAGTAAGAACACCAATCGGTAGTTTTGGTGGATCATTAAAAGACTTTACTGCCACTCAGTTGGGGGCAATTGCCATCAAAGGAGCATTGGATAAAATAGGGTTGGATGCGGCTCATGTTGAAGCTGTGTATATGGGTTCTGTTATACAAGCTAATCTTGGTCAGGCTCCTGCACGTCAGGCCGCTAAATTTGCGGGCTTACCTGATGCCGTAAATTGTACTACAATCAATAAAGTTTGTGCCAGTGGAATGAAAGCTATTGCACATGCTGCCCAGGATATCTTGTTGGGAGATGCTGATGTAGTAGTGGCAGGTGGTATGGAAAGTATGAGTAACGTTCCTTTTTATGTACCTTCTATGCGTTGGGGAAATAAGTATGGCGATACACCAATGGTGGATGGTCTGTCAAAGGATGGTCTTACCGATGTATACCATAAATATGCAATGGGAAATGCGGCTGAATTATGTGCTAAAGAATGTAACATTACCCGTAACGATCAGGATGCTTTTGCTATAGAAAGTTATAAGAGAAGTCAGGCTGCCAGCAATGATGGTAAGTTTGCCGATGAAATAGTACCTGTGCCTATTCCACAAAGAAAAGGAGACCTGATTCTTTTTGCAAAAGATGAAGAACCATTCAATGTAAAGTTTGATAAAATACCTGAACTTAAACCAGCATTTGTAAAAGATGGAACTGTTACGGCTGCAAATGCTTCTACCATGAATGATGGTGCAGCTGCATTGGTTTTGATGAGCAAAGAGAAGGCAGACTTTTTAGGTATTAAACCAATAGCCATCATCCGCAGTTATGCAGATGCAGAACAGGCTCCTGAATGGTTTACTACTACACCTAGTCTTGCGGTACCAAAAGCAGTAGCAAAAGCAGGATTGAAAATGGAAGAAGTAGACTACTACGAATTGAATGAAGCATTCAGCGTAGTAGGAATAGCGAATATGCAGAAGATGAAACTGGATGCGTCTAAAGTAAATGTAAACGGAGGCGCAGTATCTATTGGTCATCCACTGGGATGTTCTGGAGCAAGAATAATAGTTACCTTAATCAGTGTTCTAAAACAGAATAATGGTAAGATTGGAGCTGCAGGTATTTGTAATGGTGGAGGAGGAGCTTCAGCGCTTGTAGTGGAACTTGTTTAATTCATAATGTTGCAAGTTGCAGGTTTCTGGTTACTAGTAACTGGCAATCTGCAACTTTTTTTATTGCATAGGTTATATACTTCTGCTAAATATTCCTTTCCTTTGAGGAGTTTTATAATTTATTAACCATTCATATCAACTAATCGTATGAAAAATTTACCGCTTAATAAGAATATATTTATTCAGAACCGTAATAGATTTATTAAATCAATGGCTGCAAATAGTATTGCAGTTTTTGTAAGCAATGATGAGTGGCCATCCAATGGTGATGCGCTTCATAAATTTAAACAAAACAGTGATCTATACTGGCTTTCTGGTATTACTCAGGAAGATAGTATGGTGATATTATTTCCAGATAATATTGATAAGAAATTTAGAGAGGTATTAGTACTTGTACGTCCTAATGAACAGAAAGAAAAATGGGATGGCAAAAGACTAAGGGTAGAAGAAGCAAGAGCTATATCCGGAATAGATACTATAGTATGGTTAGATTCTCTGGAAGGTCAGTTGCAGGCGTGGGTACATCAAGCAGATAATATTTATCTGGATACCAACGAGAATGATCGTAAATCTTCTTATCTGCAAAGCAGAGATTATCGTTTTGTAGCAGAGATGAAGGCGAAATATCCTTTACATAATTTTTTACGTGCAGCTAAAATAATGCTGCAGTTGAGAGCCATTAAAACAAAGGAGGAAGTAGAAGTAATTCAACAGGCTATAGATATCACTAAAGTAACATTTGACAGGGTTTGCGGATTTGTAAAACCTGGAGTATGGGAGCATGAAGTAGAAGCGGAAATTATACATAGCTTTCTTAGTCAGCGTGCTACTGGTGAAGCATATGGAAGTATCGTGGCCAGTGGTGATAGCGCAAGAATACTACATTATATCAACAATAATCAGGAGTGTAAAAGTGGCGAACTTCTGCTAATGGATTTTGGTGCTGAGTATGGTGGATACTGTGCAGATCTTACCAGAACTATACCTGTAAATGGTCAATTTTCTAAAAGACAAAAACAAGTTTACGATGCTTGTTTGCATTTACACAATTACGCAAAGTCGATATTGAAACCGGGTATTTCTATTATTGATTATACTGATAAAGTAGGAGAGGAAGCTACCAAACAATTTATTGCTATTGGCTTGATAACAAAGACTGATGTGAAGAATGAAGATAAAGATAACAGAGCTTACAGAAAGTATCTGTATCATGGTATATCGCATCATCTGGGAATAGATGTGCATGATCTGGGAACACGTACCGAACCAATAAAACAAGGAATGGTATTTACGGTAGAACCTGGTATTTATATTGAAGAAGAGCAAATGGGAATCAGGATTGAGAATAACTTCTGGATTACCAAGAATGGTAATGTAGACTTAATGAAAAACATTCCTATTACTACAGAAGAAATAGAGAAACTGATGAAATTGAAAAAATAGTTGCTGCTAACGGTAACTATTAAATGTTGAACTATATTTATTAAACTAAGAGCTGTATTGAGTTGACACAAAATACAGTTCTTAGTTTCCTTTTTTAAATTACTTCCTTCAATTGTACGGTAACATCTTTACTGATGTTTAAAGTGTAATTACAACCAACCTTTATGGCATAATTTTCTGTATCATGGCTAACCGGAAAATCAAAACATACAGGATAATTATAATCTTTTATATGTGCATAGATAATCTCCTGAATGGAAGCTCCAAAAGGTATTGTAGTATCTTTCATGTCTGTAAATCCTCCAACAATTAATCCTTTGAGATGTTGTAAGACTCCAGCTCTTTTTAGCTGGAACATCATTCTATCTATATTGTACAAATGCTCGCCAATATCTTCTATAAAAAGAATCTTATCTTTTGT
>CANFLJ010000215.1 GCA_947447815.1 Chitinophagaceae bacterium
ACCATCATTCAGATCACTCCCACCGTTAATAGTCGTTCGGGAACCAGAAAAGCGAATCAGCCTTATCAGATTACGCTGGTAAACCCTGGCGATGTATATCAGGTAGAATCCTTGCAGGATGAAGATATTTCTGGAACTAAAGTAGAATCAATCTCCTCTTCTTCGGGAGGTTGCAAACCTATTGCTGTATTTTCCAGCACTACCTGGTCGGCCTTTGGCTGCTCTGGATCAAATAGTGGCGATAATTTATATCAGCAATTATTTCCTACCGGTTCCTGGGGTAAAAACTTCCTTACTTCTCCCGCAGCAGGTAGAGCAAAGGATATCTTTAGAATGTTTGTAAAAGATACCGCTACCATCGTTAAATACATGGAAAACGGAATAGTAACTGTATTCCCTAAATCGGCACTGGTAAATAATTCTTTTTATGAATATGAAACGGGTAACCCTATTTATATTCAGGCTGATAAACCAATATCGGCAATACAGTATTTTAAAACATTAAAATGTGATGGAGGCATTATTGGTGACCCAGAAATGATCTCCTTAAATCCACTAGAACAAACCATCAATAACATTACGGTTTTCTCTGCTCATCAGAACTGGGTACCCACTGGGCAAAGTGATGTAACCAACTGTTATCTTAATATCATTATCAGTACTGCTGCTAAAGGTAGCTTTAAAGTAAATGGTCAGCTACCATCTGGATCCTTTATACCAATTCCGGGCACCAGTTACTCCTACTTACAAGAAGATGTAAGTCAGTTATCAGCACAAAATCCGGTACAGCAGTTATCTGCCGATTCCAACTTCACTGCTATTGCATATGGCTTTGGCGATGTAGAATCGTATGGATACAATGCAGGAACAAACATCAAAGATTTTAGTCAGTATCTTACCATCCGTAATCCTTATCCTACTACCTTCAACAATAATACTTCCTGCGACAGAAACCCATTTCATATTGGGATAGTGTTGCCTTATCAGCCATTAACGATGGTATGGAATTTTAATAACAACACCAACATTAGTCCGAACAATACTGTTACCACTAATGTACCAGTTGCAGATAGTGTCTTTATTACGAATGGTATAACACAATACTATTATAAATTACCGGGTACTTACACGGTAAACAGCACGAACAGTATTCCCTTAAAAGTAAGTGTAAATAATCCAAGTACCGATGGTTGTGGTGGCTTACAGGATATAGATTATATCATCAATATAACGACGGCCCCTACTACCGATTTCAATGTACAATCTACGGGTTGTATAAAAGATTCTGTGTACTTTACAAATACCAGCAGAGATAATGGCACAAACATTACCCAATATACCTGGGACTATAATGGCATAAAAACATCGTCTATCAATAATCCTACTACGGTATATAATACTGCAGGAAATTACCCAGTAAAACTATTAAACGTAAACACATTAGGATGTTTTTCCGATACCACTAAAATGGTATCTATTTCTACAGTACCTGTTGCAGCTTTTAATCAAATAAAACCAGCCTGCAAAAACACAATAGTTCAGTTTGCCGATCAGTCTAACATTGCTGCAGGAGTATTGGCGCACTGGTACTGGGATTTTGGCAATGGTAATAAAGACAGCGTAAATAAAAGTACTACCGTATCTGCTATGTATGATTCTGTAAGAACCGATACTGTCCGCCTAACGGTAGTAAGTAGTAGTGGTTGCAAATCGTCCACTTATAAAGTAGTGCCTGTAAATCAAATTCCGGTAGCAGCTTTTACTACACCGGAAATTTGTTTGAATGATGCGTTTGCACAGTTTGACAATCAATCTACCATTGCCGATGGAACCATAAGTCTGATGGGTTATGCATGGCATTTTGGCGATCAGAATTCCAGCAGTATAAACAATACATCCTATGCATTGAATGGCATTCATAAATATTCTGCAGTTGGCAATTACAACATCACCCTAAAGGCCATTTCTAACAATGGATGTGTAGATAGTGTACAACATAGTTTTATAGTAAATGGCTCCATACCTAATGCAAATTTCAGCATACTGAATCAAGGAAATTTATGTAGCAATGATTCCCTAAAACTACAGAATACATCAACAGTTGATTTTGGTAATATTACGCAACTGGAAATATACTGGGACTACATAAACAAACCAACTACGAAGTTTATCGACTCTACTCCTACTTCCAATAAGACGTACAAGTTTCTTTATTATAATTTTCATCAGCCCCTATCGCAGCAGTTTACTATACATATGATTGCCTATTCTGGCATTAGTTGTATAAGTACCAAAGACACCACCATTACGGTGTATGCATCGCCCGAAATAAGCGCTACAGTATCGCCTAAACTAACGGTATGTCTTGGAGATACATTTACCCTAAATGGATCAGCTACAGGACTCACTGCATCGATCATCAACAACTGGTTGTGGACCTTTGGTGATGGCAATACGGCCTCTACTCAAAATTATTTAAAACTATATAAAGACAGCGGAACTTATACCATCATATTTAAGGGTACTACAACGGATGGCTGTATGGATACTGCACTGAATACAGTTACTATATACCCTATACCGCATATCAGTACTTATGGCCCCCTAAATGTACTGGAAGGAAATTCGGTAACGCTTGCCCCAACCTATGGAGGACAACCACTTACCTATTTATGGACTCCTGCTTCCTATTTAAATAATGCCAGCATTGCAGAACCATTATGTACCCCTAAAACAGATACACTATATATTATTACTGCAACAAATAAATATAATTGTTCTCTATCCGACAGCATTTATGTACGAGTATTATTGATGCCTTTAATACCCAATGTGTTTACGCCCAATGGTGATGGTATTCATGATAAATGGCATATAGAATTTCTGAATAAATATCCTTATTGCATAGTAGATGTTTTTGACAGAAACGGACAGACCGTATTCCATGAATATACTTATTCGGAAGAATGGGATGGCACCTGTAATGGCAAGCAAGTACCAATGGGCACATACTATTATGTAATAAAACCCAATAGCGGCAGAGAGCCTATTACTGGCAGTATTACCATTGTGCGGTAGGCGAAATCTATCTTATATTAAGCTTTATAATCTCTTATTGCTTTGATGATATGAACGATAAAATAAATCATCAAAAAGGTTGGGCTCAAAAACTGAAAGTAACTCTTTGATACACTATCAGCATAGACATGAATAGCTGCTGTAAAAAAGAAAGCACTAACACCTAGTCCAACTATCCCAATCATCATTTTTAATCTGGGAGAAACCTTGAATAAATTCTTTCCAAAAACACCCGTCCAGAATAGCAATGCTATTACAAAAAATAAAGTAGCAATTTCGGTAATAAGATAATTTGTGTCCATCATAATTAATGTTCTACAGAAAACAAATATAATAGGCTATTGAATAAAAAGTAAAAGTTGGATGCATACAAACATTTGAGTTAGCTTATTTGACTCGACAATTCATATATATTTGTAACCCGAACTAAGCATCAATAAGATTATGGAAATACTTCATGTAAGCGCAGAATGTTACCCGGTAGCAAAAGCAGGTGGATTAGGAGATGTAGTGGGTGCCTTACCAAAATATCAGAACAAAGCAGGAAATGTAGCTAAGGTAGTGATGCCCATGCACAGAACCCCTTTTTTGTACAACAATGAATTTATAATTGATTATAAAGCCAAAATACAATTTGGACCATCTTTAATTGATTTTACGATCATCAAAGAAAAGACCAACAAACTAGGCTTTGACTTATATCTGGTAGATATAAGTGGACTTACCGACAGAACTAAAGTATACGGCTATAGTGATGATAGCGATCGTTTTATTGCATTCCAGATTGCAGTTGCTACCTGGCTGAATAGTTGGGAACACAATCCTGATATAGTTCATTGTCACGATCATCACACGGGGCTACTACCCTTCATGATGAAATACTGTTATGCCTTTCAGAATAAGCTTCAATCTATTAAAACTATATTTACTATTCACAACGGAGAATATCAGGGGTGGATGGATTTCAGTAAGAGTATTTTAATACCGCACTGGGACACCTGGAAAAGAGGACAACTGGAATGGGCAGGAAAGATAAACCCTATGGCTAGTGCCATTAAATGTGTAAATAGTGTAACCACTGTAAGTAATAGTTACTTAGGAGAATTGAAGCATAGCTGCAACGGACTGGAACCATTATTTGAATACGAAAAAGGCAAGTGCTTTGGCATACTCAATGGTATAGACAATGAAGTATGGGATCCATCAACCGACCCAAGAATAGTGCATCATTTCTCCTCTACTAAAATGAGTGG
>CANFLJ010000216.1 GCA_947447815.1 Chitinophagaceae bacterium
AATCAACATTTGTTGTTTTTCATGATGTCTAAGTGTAATATTTATCTAAGAAGTCAATGAGTACAAGCATTACAAAGGATCAAATACATGACATCCAACAAGTATAATTAGCTAATATTAAATTAATGTTACGTATTAAATATTTTATAATATGTCTATTATAATAACAACTTAAGAAGATAAACAAATGGAAAAGGGCTAACAAAAAAAAAGGGTCCTTCCGTAGAAACGGAACGACCTCTAACGATTGCTTGCCATATGAAAAAAAGTTCGAATAATGTTCTTAAAAGCTATTCAGATTTTCAACATCTATTTATGTGCTCACTTGATGTTTAAGTCCCTTTTTGATAACTTTTGTAATGCAAACATACTTTTTATAAAAACATGACGAAAATCATATTTTCAGAAGTTCTTTCATGCACAACAACATTAATATTTGTTAAAACCCAATAGCACATTGAGTTTCAGAGAAATTATTTTATGATATCCAAGGTTAAAAACAGCCTAAAAAAGAATATTTCGGCTCATTTTTGAAGAAACTTGGAAAATAATATGAAAGAAATGTTAACTGTATCATTTTTTCTATATTAATTTGCATCGCTAATCGCCAAAATGGTAGAAGCGGAACGACCTCTCTCGATTGCCTCTATATGAAAATATTCAAATTTATCTTCTGAGAAGAAACACTATTTGAATAACGAATTGACCTCTTTTGATACCTTGCTTTATTTAACGATTGCCTGCTGTATGATTAATCACTTGCTGTTGCCTAGCATGTGAAATTTTTATTAATCGTATTTTTCATTAGAAATACTTACCAGAACTACATTATATTTGTTTCAATCGGCCATTAATGTTTTTTGGTAATTTATAAGTATTATGCCTAATAGAAATTCCGACATACTGTTTCAGTTAATAAAATCTCTACAAAAATCAGAGAAAAGGAATTTCAAGCTCTATATTAAACGTAATTCTAACAATGAGGATCTGAAAGTTGTAAAATTGTTTGATGCCTTAGACAAACTAACAGATTACGATGAGAAATTTCTATTTAAGAAAGTTCCAGAGATGGACAAATCAAGACTTTCTAATCTGAAAAGCCATTTATACAAAGAAGTACTTGCTAGTTTACGATTATTAAAAAGCTCAGATAGTATTGAGCTTCAGTTAAATGAGCAGCTAGATTACGCCAGAATACTCTACAATAAAGGGCTCTATTTACAAAGCCTTAAAATACTGGAAAAAGTAAAAGAATTAGCATCCGCAAATAGTCAGGATAGCTTTTTGTTGCAAGCAATTTCCCTAGAAAAAAAGATAGAGATACTGCATATCACCAGAAGTTTGGGTGACCGTGCCGATATCTTAGCTAATGAAGCAATTCAGGTAAATGAACGCAGAACTGCTATTACACAACTTTCCAACCTTGCCTTACAATTGTATAGCTGGTATGTGAAAGTAGGACATGCCAGAAATGAAGAAGAGGAAGAAAAGGTAAAAGAGTTTTTTAAAAGTCACTTACCAGCCAACACTACAGGGTTCAATAGTTTTTACGAGAAATTATATTTATATCAGAGCTATTGCTGGCAAGCTTTTATTTGTCAGGATTTTTTGATGTATTATAGATATAGTCAGAAGTGGATTAATCTTTTTGAGAATAATCCTTCCATGATTGAAGTAGAAACCGGGCATTACGTAAAAGGACTACACAACTTATTGAATGCACATTTTGACCTTAGAAATTTTAAACAGTTTGATTATACCTTACATCAGCTGGAAGATTTTTCTAATACACCTCTCTGCTATCATCATGATAACTTTAAAATAAATTGTTTCATCTATATAAATGTAGCCAAATTAAATAACCATCTGATGACCGGTACATTTAGTGAAGGCTTAAAACTGGTTGATCATATTGAAGAACAACTGGAAGAATATGAACAATTTATAGATGAACACAGAATACTGGTATTCAATTATAAAATAGCAGTACTCCATTATGGTTGCGGCAATTTCGATACTGCGATTGATTATTTACATAAAATAATCAATGAAAATGTAGGCCTAAGAACAGATCTTCAATGTTATGCCAGATTGATGCATCTTATGGCACATTACGAACTAGGCAATACTACTTTGATTGAATCACTAATCAAATCGGTATTCCGTTACATGGCCAAGATGAAGAACTTTACTGTAGTGGAAGAAGAGATTTTTAAATTCTTAAGAAAATCATTCTTTGTTTCTCCAAGAAAACTGAAACCAGAGTTTGAGTTGTTGCTCAACAATATCAAGCACTTTGAAAAGAATCGTTTCGAAACCAGATCATTTGCTTATCTGGATATTATCTCCTGGCTGGAAGCAAAGGTGTATGGTAAAACAATGAGTGAAGTGGTTAATGATAAATATAAAAGCAGCAAGCATTGTGTTACGATCCTGAGTCGTGAATCGTGAGGAATATATTTTCTCTTCTACTTTTCTGTCAAGGCCTTTAGCATAGAATCAAATGCTACAATTTTAATATCATTTGCAGTCTGATAGTTTTCGGGGTGAATTAATGGCAAATACTTTACTGAACTTATTCCAGGGTTTAAACTAAAAAAACTATTGTAATGTTGTCTAGCTAATGTATCAAACAGGACGATAGGGGCAATAGGAATATTGAGTTCTTTGGACAGTTTAAAAACACCCAGATGAAAATCTTTCAATACTGCATCCGACTCGATAATGCCTCCTTCTGGAAAGACTAAAACAGATACTCCCTTTTCTAAGGTTTTCTTTAATAGTTGTAAGCTGACTGCTCTACTTTTTATATTGCTTCTATCTACACTAATCACTGCAATTTTACAGATCCAGCCAAAGATGGGCACTTTAGTCAGCTCGGCTTTACCAAGAATTTTAAGGGGTGTATTTATTGCCAGCACAATGGTTGGGATATCCATATAGGAACTATGGTTAGCTATAAAGATATATGGTTGTCCTGCTATATAATTGGGCGCATTAAGTGCTTTAAATCTTACCCCAATACTGGTAAACCAAGCCCTACCCCAGAAGCGCATTATTTTATGTATAATACTCTCGGAATGTTTGATAGATAAGGAAATAATAATCACCGGAAGCAGTATCAACAGCATCCAGAACATAAAAATTACTATTGCATAAATAGTAAACAGAAACCGGAAGCAGGTCTTTAATTTTGGCATATTATTGTTTACCGGTTATACAATTTTACAGTAGTGTATTTGTTAGTAAAGATTTCATATGTTGACCATACTGAATGGCCACTTTCTCTGCTGCTTCTTTATAATCTTCTCCATTGGATGCATAGATTACAGCGCGACTTAAATTGACCAGTAACCCACCCTCTTTATTCAAACCATATTGAGCAACTTCTTCCAGACTACCGCCCTGTGCACCTACTCCTGGTATTAATAAAAAGTGATCAGGAATATGCTGTCTTACAATAGCCAGATCAGGTGCTTTGGTAGCGCCTACTACAAACATCAAGTTATCTTTTGTGCCCCATTCTGCCACCTTTTTAATCACTTTTATATAGAGCGGTTCTCCATCAATCAGTTGATACTGAAAATCGAAAGCCCCTTTATTCGAAGTTAGTCCAAGGACAATTGTTACTTTATTTTCATACTCCAGAAAAGGTCTTATACTATCCTCTCCCATGTAAGGAGCAACAGTAACAGAATCGAAATTGAAGGTCTCGAAAAAGGTCTTTGCATATTGCGAAGAGGTGTTGCCAATGTCACCTCTTTTTGCATCGGCAATGGTGAAGTGCGTATCAGGAATATACTCCAGTGTCTCCCCTATTATGTCCCAACCCTTCGCTCCCATTGCTTCATAGAATGCCGTGTTTATTTTATAGCTAACACAGTGTTCTTTAGTAGCATCGATGATTCCTTTATTAAATTGAATGATGGCCTGAGGAGTTGCTCCAAGATGCGGCGGAATAAGATTGATAGCAGTATCTAATCCTACGCATAAAAAATTTCGATTTGCCTTTATAGCATGTACTAATTGAGCAGGAGTCATGATTATGGTAACTGATTCTGGTTGCAATGTTATTAAAAATTAAACAGATTGGCTCTATCATCCTGTTTTATATTGGTTTCCCTTAGTTTTGAACTATGTATAAGGATGATTTTTTACAGAAAAAGCTGGAGGAAAGAATAGCCACCAACACGTTGAGGGCCTTGCCTGCTGCAGATAGCAGTTGGGTAGACTTTTCTTCGAATGATTATTTAGGCATTGCTACCAATCACTTATTATATAGCGATGTGGCTTTGGATCATGG
>CANFLJ010000217.1 GCA_947447815.1 Chitinophagaceae bacterium
ATTTACTGAATAATATTGGTTAACCCCGGTCCTAAAGACTGGGGTTAATTGTTTTTAGCCGACGATATAATGGCATTTCCAATAGCACATTCCATACACCGTTTCTTATCGCAATAATGTTTTCGCAGTTGAAGCAACCCTTGCGAATCAAATGCCGTATCATTACTAATACCTTCTTTTATCCAGCTGTTTAGTACATAATTGTTTTCGGGTACCAGCGCATTCAACCAAACTAGCATCCTATCTTTAATGCTATTGTCTTTATGATGCTTTCCATAAGCAAATAAAATAGGAATAATCGTATTGATAATTATATTGTCAATCATGGTATCGCCGGTATATTTTTCCCTTTCTATCGATTCCTTTCCAAATACATAGTGATTATTCCAGTAAGGCGACGTACTTACATAAAGCAATGTCTTCAATGCCTTAAGTTCCCTGATATCTTTAATGGTAGAAAATAGGTGTTGCGATTGTTTTATCAGCATTGATAATTGTGCCATTCTGATTGTAGGAAATCCAGAAGGTCGCATCCTCAGAAATACCGGGCTTATGGAGATAGGCACTAAACTGTATTTCTGTTGCAGAAATTTATATTCCTTCCGCAGTTTATACAAGGATTCATCCTCTACAATTGTATTATTTTCTTTCAATAAGTTAGCCTGTCCCATCAATAAAGCTTCTATCTGAAACACTTGATTCTTATGCTTGCCAAGTATATTTATAGGTATCGATTTTGCAACCTGCAGAAATAAGTCTGCATTAAGCTTCAAACCAAAATTATACGCAATCATCCACCATAATACTTCCTCCCAATGGTGATTGGATTCTTCATACATTGATAGTATTTTAGCCGTTTTTTCTTCTAGTCTTTCTATAGTTAAACGCTCTTTCCAGTTGGTCCATATCAGAGGATTGATGTATGGCAGAAAATTGCTGCAAGGCAAGGCATCTGGCGTATTCATTAGTTGTGTATATCGGTCCAGTAGCCATTTAGGCACTAGATTACTAATGGTTAACTGTGGAATAAGTTGTCCGTTTTTATTGATGATGATGGCATCATTATTCCATACTACATGAAGAATAACAGTATTGTAGTTAGTATCCATACTATGCTGATGAGCATTCCAGTCCGAGGAGTTGATGTGAAGCTCTATATTCCCAACTAATTTTATATCCTTAATACGAATGGTTGCGTCCAAGAAATCAGGACCCTGATTTGGGTTATTTACCCCTTGATGTAGTATGGCAAGTTGCTCACCTTCATCCGTAATCAAGTTGTTTTGCTGATAGTATTGATGTTGCCAGATGAAGTGTAACAGTTTTTCAGGAATAAGCATATTGGGCTATTAATGCACTAAGGTACAGCAATACCCCTACCACAAACAATATGTTATTTTACAGAGCCTCCAATGCCTTCACTACTCTGCTTACAGGCAAACCCATTACATTATAAAAATCGCCTTCTATGGAGTGTATTCCAATTACCCCAATCCATTCCTGTATAGCATAAGCACCCGCTTTATCGTAGGGCTTATATTCATCTACGTAGTATTCTATCTGATCGATAGTAATGGGATGAAACTGTACATAGGTCACATCATAAAACGAAGTAATACCTTCACTACCTATTATAGATACACCCGTTATTACCCGATGTTTTTGTCCTGATAGCTTTTGTAAAATAGTACAGGCATCATCCCTGTTTTCAGGTTTCCCAATTATTTCATTTTCTAATACTACCACCGTATCAGCTGCCAGTATAATAGTATTGGCTTTGGTGTCCGCAGGAATACTCTCCCATACAATTTTTGCTTTCTCTGTTGCTATAAATCCGGGTACTTCCTCTATTGCTAATGTTGATGGATAATCCTCATTTGTGTGAAGTACCATTGTTTCAAAAGGGATCTCGGCCCACTGAAGCAATTGTTTTCTTCTTGGAGATTGAGAAGCTAAAATGATTTTTTTATCGGTCATATGCAATGGTTATCCATTATTGGTAAGAAAGAATATCATACTTAAAATACCCGAAAGCATGATCCATTTAATGTAAGAACTCAGTTGATGAAAGTCTGTAGTACTATTGGCTTTTGTAAGTTTTTTAAACAACCATATCAGCGGAAATACCACTGTCAGTAATGCATAAATGGCACTCAGCCACCAACCAAAAGATAGAATGTATACATTGATAATAAAGGTGCAGGCTATAAGCACTATCAACCATACTGCTACAAATACTTTGGTAGAATTCTGCCCCCATACAATAGGCATTGTAGTGCATCCAAACTTCCTGTCACCAGCCACATCTTCCAGATCTTTTATTACTTCTCTTATCAACGAAATGATAAAAGCAAATCCTCCGTAAGTAACACTTAGTTTGAATATTTTCTGATTGATTAGTAAGCTCGAATTGGCAATATTAGAATTCCTTAATTCAGCAAGACTGATAATGAAAATTACCCATGCACTCAGTAAAGCTATTAATATATTACCCAGTAAAAATCTTCTTTTCAGGGAGATAGAATAAATAAAAAGGAGCATTACACAGAGTGCATTCATCGGTGCAATCCAGTGGATGCCAGTTTTAAGAGATACCTGATATCCTAATAAAATACCTGACAAACTAAATAACATATGCCAGAATAAAGCCCACCTTCTGTGAATGATTTTTCCAACAATTGTTTTGTGTGGTTTATTAATCTGATCGATGTTCTGATCAAAATAATCATTGATTATATTTCCGCCACCGGCTATTAATACAGAGGATGCCAGAATAAATAAAAAGTTAAGAGTATCCAGGTTAAGTGTTTGTTTGTAATTGCTCAGTATTGGTTGAATAATACAATACCGAACCAATATCTGTGTAATGATTACAAACAATAAATTCTGCCATCTTAATAGTTGAAAAAAGGCAAATATTTTTCTCACTTAATCAGTTTTGAAACAGTTATATAGATTGTGTGTTGGTGTTGGTCATCCATTTGTTTTGTAGCTTCATCACTTTCTCTATCACGTCTCTAACACAACCTCTACCTCCGGGATAAGGCGATACATATTCAGCTATCTCCAGCACATCCTGTGTAGCATCAGCAGGGCAGGTAGGTAAATGTATACTGCGCATTGCTTCTATGTCTGGTACATCATCGCCCATAAACAAAACATTTTCAGAAGAGATATTTTGTTTGGATAAATGAGTATTTAGAATTTGAAGTTTATTCTCTGCTTTCATGTAGATATCTTTAATACCCAGTGTTTGCAGTCTGAATTCTACTTCAGGCGAATTGCCTCCCGATATGATAATGATGTTGTAACCTTGTTTGATAGCTAATTGCAATACATAACCATCTTTAGTATTCATGTTTCTGGCCATTACACCGTTAGGCATTATTATCAGGCTGCCATCTGTCAGCACACCATCTACATCAAAAACAAAAGTGGTTATTTGTTTAAAGTGATCCAGCACATTTACTTTTTTCATTTTCAGGTATTAAAGGCACACAATTATTTCTGACTATCTCTCCACTCGTACACCCAGCTGCTTTGTATCATTTCCAGGTGTCCTTCGTTACATTCTTCTCTCTTGCCTTCAAACTTAGGTAATTGCAATACCCATTCCAGTAAATCGGAAAATCTTATTCTATATATCTTCGATTCGGTAAATTCAGCTCCAAATTTCTCGTACAGTTTCAGGGCTATATCTTCGTAATCATTCCAATATATCGGCGGTTCGTACTGACTCATAATCTTATTTTATTGTATTATTATACTTATTCTCCCAGAAATTGGGTCTGATCGGGTAAGGTAATCTCTATAGTACCTTCTCCAGGCAATAAATCACACTGACAGCCAAGACGCGATACCAGTCTAGGATTAATAGCACGGTCTATAAAGTCTTCTTCTCTATCACTTAGTTCTTCTACATGCTGTTCGCCGCTATTAATATACAAATGGCATGTACTGCAGGCACATACCCCCCCACAATTGTGATGCAATTCTATATTATTATCCAATAATACCTCTAAAAGACTATCTCCCGATGGAATATTTTGCAAAATAACTGGTTCCAGTCCTTTTTGTTCAAAGTTTACCTTTATATTATACATGTTGCTTGGTTAGTTGGCGGCAAAATTAATGGCTTAACGCATTAAACCTTTGAATTATTAAAACAAAGCTGCTTATTCTCTATAAAATTTCATATCTCGAAGGTCACACAACACATCTTTTAGAAAAATGTTTATAAAATGAAAAATTATTTTGTCTATGTTAAATAATTATTATTATATTTGCAATCGATTCCG
>CANFLJ010000218.1 GCA_947447815.1 Chitinophagaceae bacterium
AAACTAAAACATCAATTATTTCCCAACAATCAGTTGCAAGAGCGCATATATAATTTCTCTGTTTGTTATAGCAAACAAGGTCGTGGTTTCCTTTCCATGATTTACAATGCTACCGAAGTGTTTGGTAAAGAATTTATCATCATCAAAGGGGAACAATAAAATACAAGTTGTTAGTTACTAGTAACAGTTAATCAGCAACAAATACTTCTTTATAATTTAAGGTCTGGCATCAATACTTCATTGTCTTTTATCATAAAGGACAGTCGATAAAAATCAATATTGTTGGCAACCCATGGATCCAGGTTTTTCCAGTCTTTAAAAGTATCATTACTGACTAATAAGCAATGCTTGCTTTTTACATAATTAATAATAAAATTATCAGCTGAAGTTTCGGCAGGGGATGTTCTGTAATCTACTTGTTTCTCCAATTCTTTCAGCTTATCTACATCAGCAAGCTTATATTGTAATGATGCATCTGCCAGTACCGATATTTTAGTAAATCCATGACCTTTCAAAAAGGCAACCATCTTTAGCATATTACTTACCGTTGGTTTGCTCTGTACTCCCCCTTTATTGTTATGTGCCACATTGCTGGCATCAAGTATTACTTCCCTGTCTTGCATTTTATTAATCTGAAAGAACTCCCCATCTTCGTCGTAATCACCATAAGGCCTCAACGAATCTTTCTTAAGAAATGCTACAAAGTTTTCTTTATTGTCAAATTGTTTAGTAAACCATTCAGGTAATGCTAAAGTGTCTTTGTAGTTATACTCATTTATTGTTTTTAAATATAAGTCGTATAGTTTATTCAGCGATATTCTTTTGCCCTGTTCTATCTTGGATAATAGTACCATCAACAGCTTTTCATCGTTACTGTTTTTCTTATCACCTACATCCATCAGCTCATGCATACGCACATAATCTTCATGGTCTCTCGCTTTATGTTTCTGAGCAAGGGTGAGTTCCAGAGATGTTCTGAATCCAAGCTTTAGTGCAAGTTGATAATCCGCATTGTTTATAAATCCAAATTCAGTGGCTACACTATAAGTAGGTTTGTCAGTAAATCCCTTTAGGAAAGCTTCTTCAAAGTCATTGTATTTTTCAAAGCCATTTTTAGTTACGTATTCGTACAATTGAAATGCATTACTAATTACAGTATTTATAATGGGTAAATTCTCGTTGATTGCTATCAGTTTTACGTATTCTTCATAACCTTGAATAAAACCTTGTTGTTTTATTTTGTCGTAAATAATTTTATTAGAAATGCCTGTTTCTTTCACCAGTTTATAGTCGTCATATTTTTTATAACCAAGTTCTTTTGCTTCATAAAATAATGTAGCATCGGTAAACAGGTTTAAATCTGCTGCAGCAAAGTCTTCGAGGGTTTTATATCCTTCTGTTGCATGCTTCATAATTGCATTGTGTTGAAGTATAGCAAAGTCTGTTGTTTCGGCTTGCTCATTCAATAATAGCAGTATGGTATTCAGATTATTGAATTCTGTATACTGATACAGTTCTCTTAAAGATACGAACTGTAGTAATGTTTCAGCTTTCAGTAAATGAGCTTTAAAATAATGGTACTCTAGTTTCATAATTAGATATTAGTCGGTTATTAATATTGATTTTCTTACAGGCAATACATCGGGTTCTTCTTCTTCTTCTTCTTCTTTTTCATCAACAGTAAATTCATCCAGTATTTCTATTTTATTTCTCCCTTCACCCTTTGTTGCAATCATCATTATCGGAACATTGAAATTGTACAAAGAAGTATTTTCTAAAGAGTCGAGTAAAACTTTATAACTTACATCACTTATCAATTCAAAGTAGTTGTAGTATTCCCATATCAGCGGTAAAGGAGCCTCCCCTAGCCACACTTCTACAGTTATGTCACTATGCCTTTTATAAGCATAACAAAGTGTTTCATTTTCGTTTATTACTTTTTGAATGGAAGGCAACATTAATTGTATTTCATTTCTTAAAAAGTCTACCCTTTCGGCTTTTTCTTGTTTTTCTATAAACATATCTACCCATATATCTATCACTTCATTAAAAGCTGTTGTAGACTCTTCTAAAGTGTTCCTCAATATTTTAAGCTCTCCTGCACTCAGTTCGCTAGTAACGGGAAATGTAAGGCACTTTGTAAGAATGATACTGTCTTCCATTAATACATCCATATTATTAATGTCATGTATTCTTCTGTCTTCTAAAAAATCAGGATCTGTAAAATCATCTGTTAGGGTAAATAATGTACTATCTAAATGATGATCAGTATATTGTAATTGTAATAATTCACTAGTCTTTACAAAAATATTGGGAGACAAATTGGGTACTTGCTCTCTTTTGTCTAGTTTGTATACAGTAAAAACATCTTCTTCAATTATTTCTTTTAAAGGCAGCAATCCACTATTAGATGCAAGTTGATTATTTATATTTTTTCTTTCTTTCAGCCAAGCATTAATGCCACTTTCACTTCTTTTATATAAGTTGTAGCCTTCTACAGGCCTGTGTTTCATTTTGGACTCCTTTAAGTGATGTTTCTCAATTTTAAGAATTTTTTCAGTGTCATATTCCATACCAGCTTCCTCTTTATAATCTTTCAATAACTTATACTTCATCATCATTGGGATGGAGCAAAAATCATCCCCAAGGTACATACTCATCCACATATCACCTGCTAGTCCTGTACGATCCATATACAGGTAGGCAGTTCTTAAACAAATTGAAAAGTATATTAGGTTTATTTTACTAAATCCTGCTTTTACTATTAATGCTTCCATGAAATAAATAGTATTAAATTATGTTGATTAAAGTATATTTAATTGAATATTCATATTGCTAACTTTTAGTCATTTATATATATCGATTTCCTACTTGCTAGTATTGTATTTTCTTCGGTTAAGTCCTTGTTATTTTCATTAGTTGATTCATCTTTCTCCTCCGATGCAATAACCATTATTGGAACCCTTTTTTTAAATAATGGGTTTATTTCAGCATCAATTATTAATTGCTCGTATTCTTCCTCAGTTATCATTCTTTTATAAATGTAATACTCCCATATTGTTGCTAATGGAGCTTCTCCAATCCATATATCTATATAGGGATTTATGCTTGTTTCATTTTGTAGTATACAATTTAAAATAGCATTATTGTCTACTTCTTGTTGGATTGAAGAAGCGTAAGGGATAATTTTGTTTTCAAAGAAGTTAATACGATTTTCATTACACTCTTGTTCTATAAAACAATTGTACCATTTGCAGAGTGTTTCATTAAAAATAGTGGTGACTTTTGATAGCTGTTTTTTTACTGATTTAAGTTCATCAGCTTTTAACTTAATTGGAATTGGGATTTTTAAAAACCTGTTTAAAAAAATATTCTTTTCATCCTTGCTCTCTTGCTCAGTTAAGTTGTATATTTTACGGTCTTTTAAAAAATCGGTATTAACAAATTCAAAGTCTAGCAAAACAATTACTTCTTCCCTACCTTTTGCTGGTAATAAAGAATGAGCAAATTTGTTTGTTTTAGTGTTAGTGTAAATACTTTTTTGTGGTGTGGAATTATCTTTGATTATAAATTCAAAGTTAAAAATGTCATCATCATCTATGCCCTGTAGCTCCATCAATCCAATTTGTTTATTAATATTCAATAACCATGTGGTATAATCTGAATATAACGCGTCAATTTGATGCATCATTTTTTTATACGGAACAATCAAGGTTTTATCAGGATGTTTTACTTTATTAAATCCATTAATATGCCCTTTTATTTCACGTAAAGTGATTAGAATTTGGTTATCTACATTGGAATTTTCATAAACACCTTCCAATAGATTTATTTTCTGTCTCAAACTGGCACTCTTAAAAAGTTCTGCAGGATACAAACAATTGTTATTGTCTCCTAATAGCAATACTTTTTCCATTAGCAAGTATCCTGTTCTTAAAGCAATAGAAAGTGTTTTGAAATTTACTTTCCCTGTTGATAAATTATATTGTAATGCTTTCATAAGCTTTGGCGCAATTCCTGCAATGTACCTCTATTATATCTCCACTAGTTCAATACTGATATATATCATATGTTTTAGAGTCTTATTTGTTCTTTTTTCTGTTTTTGACACGGAATTAGTTAAATCGTATGTTTTAAGACGCTCTATGTATAGGTTATTTTACAAAAAATACCACATTAGTGGATGAAAATTTAATATATTTAATAAAAATACTAAACAGTCTTAGTCACTCGTATTTATGGAAACAATTATTTCTAAAATCATACAAAATGAGTGAACAGTTTGTAAAACATTT
>CANFLJ010000219.1 GCA_947447815.1 Chitinophagaceae bacterium
CCTAAATCACTTTATTCCAGTTTCTGTATTTCATGTACAGGTATGAAAGCGTTAGCATTACAGACCAATATATCCATTCGCTGGCCCATCCCCAAACAATGGACATTTGTAGTTTTTCGAGTATTACATATACATATATACAATAAGCGGTAATACAGAAAAGCTCTATCGTAAGGGATACTTTAGAATTACCCGATCCAATTACTGCATTGAACCATACCACCGATATTGACATTAATAACAGTGCAGCCGATACAATCCTGACTACTGGAATTGCCTGCAATATAAATTCATCCCCCTGACTATAAATTGATAAGAATACCGAAGGAAATAGATTGAGGGTAATAAATACCAAAAAGGAAAATCCAAAGCTCATATGAATAATTCTCCTGATCAGCATAGGTACCTGATGTTGCATATTCTGTCCCATAATATTACTAACCATAGAATTGGTAGTGGCGGCAAATGCCCATGTAAAACATCCAAAGAACCCGAATATATTCCGCATAGTATTTGAAACGGCCAACGCAGTTTCGCCATGATGCTCTACCAGAAAATAAAAGTACTGCCAGCTAATGATACTGATAGCATGTTGGGCAATTAACGGCATAGATTGCTTGATAATCATTTTGCTATGTTGCCAATCAAAACCGGAGAACTTAAACAGTTGGAGCGTTTTATCAATCTTTTTTACTTTGATAACTACATATATAATCAGCAGTCCCGAAAATTCGGCCAGAATACTGGCATAAGCAGCCCCATTGAAACCAAGGGCTGGCATCCCCAGTCTTCCTTTTATTAATCCGTAATCAAATACTATATTGACTATGGCCTCGGCTGTAGTACCGATGAATAAGTACTTACTTAGGTTGGCACTTACCAGCAACGCATTCCTCATTTGGTATAGATACAAGAAAAACAATCCAAATATCCTTATTCTTAAAAAGACAACGCACTTATCGATAATTTCCTGATTATGTAGACTATATTTCAACAAGACCGGCACCAGGAACCAGGTGATAATGATCCCTACCAATGCCATAATGAAAGAGATTCTGACACTTTGTGCCATTAGTTTGCCTATTTCGCTTACCCTATCCTGTCCCGCCCTTCTGGATAATAAAGTTTGTAGTCCATTATTTAACCCAATTCCCCATACAGCAAAAATCAGGTAATATACTCCGGTTATACCTGCGGCAGCAAGCGATTGCTGGTTTACCGACCCCAGAAATATATTATTTATGATGAAATTAATCTGCGGCAGCACTATAGAAGCAGATATAGGAAGTGCTATAGAAAGTATCTGCTTATAGCTTATAGTTACCTTTAAATTGATATTATCTGCCATTAATTTTAGTATAATTTGTAGCGTCCAAAACTAAGGTTTAGAAATTTCTTAATCCTATTTTTATAAAAACTTATTATATTTTGATTTGCTTTACTATTTTTGACGAATGGTACGTCAGATAATTGATATACAAAGCGATGTTGCAGTACATACGCCTTTTAATGCAGATCAGCTAATTGTAGAGATAAGCGAAACAAGTCTTGCCTTGGTAGTAAAGATTGGTAACTCCACTAAAGTAGATGCTTTGGAGGTATACGACTTCGATCCAAAGAACGATGACTGGTTCGATGTATTTTACTATGCCAGAAGCGAATCTAAGATACTTTCCAGAGGTTTTAACGCTACCAAAGTATACTTTAATTTACCCGAAGTAGTGCTTGTTCCTAATACATTGTTTGATATAAATCATATCAATGACTATGTAGAAGCCATTCATGGTTCTACCGGTAACAACATTACCAAATCGGAGAAGGTTGGCATTATGCCCGATATAAATGTGGTGTATCGTATCAGCAAATCATTGTTTGATATGATCCATAGCAATTTTGTAATGGTGGATACCGAACACGTATATACTAAGTTTATAAAATCGGCTCTTGAAAGTACTTATAGTGTTGGAACATTTTTGAAAATACATTTTTATCATCATCATATTGTGGTTGGATTAGTACAATATGGCAAATTGCAAATTGTTCAATCTTTCCATTTCGATGTTCCTGATGATGTAGTATATCACCTGCTGAACCTTTCTGAACAGTTTGGAATCAGTATTTCTCAAACAGATGTAGAATTATCAGGAATACTGGACGATAACTCTTTTCCATACACTCATATTAATAAATTGTTTGCAAAGGTGTTTTTTGAAGCTTCAAGCGACACTAACAACTTTGTAAAAGCATATGAAGAGTATCCTGAACATTATTTTCTGCCATATCTGAAGCTGGTTGTATGAGAATAATTTCCGGAAAATTTGGTGGCAGAAGAATTAGTCCTCCACACAATATGCCCCACACCCGTCCTACTACTGATGTAGCTAAGGAAGGATTGTTTAATGTACTTCAAAACAGAGTTGATTTTGAAGACATGGTTACGCTTGATTTGTTTGGAGGTACCGGATGTATCAGTTACGAGTTAGCCTCCCGAGGTGCCACTAACTTAACGGTTGTAGAAAAAGATCCTATCATGAGCGCCTTTATCCAAAAGAACATTGCTACCATTGGGATAGAGAACTGCACTGTAATAAAGATGGATGTTTTTTCTTATTTACAAACCTGCAATAATTCGTACGATTTTATTTTTGCAGGCCCTCCGTATGCATTAGTAACCATTGATGAATTGCCGAAGATAATTGTAGGCAAGAAAATGATTAATGAAGATGGTTATTTTGTGCTGGAACATACTCCCAGAAATAACTATGAGAAGTATGATGGTTTTGCTTTCAGCAGGAACTATGGCACTACCATATTTTCCTTCTTTGAATTGGTGAAGTAACTAATTTGCTAATTAACGGATTGGCGGATTAGTGCAATAATCTTCCATTATCATTTGTTTACATCTTCTCTCCTATCACTACGTGGTAATTGAATATAAATTCCTTTTTCAGGCAGATTGTTTTCAATGTTTTGATACCACATTCTTCAAATAAAGCAATATACTCTTCCAGATTATACTGATGAGGATGTAATACATCTCCCGGAATTAACTTAAAGAAAGGCTGTAGCCATTGATGATTATGTGCATCAATACTGATAACTAATTTAGCACCCTTTTTAGCAGTGTTTACCAGATTAGTGGTAGCTCCTTTTATATCCTTTACATGGTTAATTGCATTGATACAAAAAACTGCATCAAAGTTGTCTTTCGCTTTAAAATCTTCTAAAGAAGTAGTAATAAATTCAACCGTAGGATACATCGCCTTTTTGAAATGAGGCAGATCGTTTTCATAAGCTTCCAGCAATGGATCGAAAGCCGTAGTCTGTTGATGGGTGAAGATCATAAATATACCTGCCGGGCCACAACCCGCGTCTAATACAGAAGCGTTGCTGGCAATAGGCACAAGGTCTCTGAACTGATGATAAAATTCTATCCAGTAATTTCTTTTCCATTCAAGGTAAGCCACGGGATCTTTCTTACTTAAATAGTTTTGCCACCATTTACGTTCGAACCACTGTGCTAATTTCCACCTTTTTACAGATACATTCATACGGCAAATATGATACAAAAAATGCTACCAAAGCCTTATTTAGACATAAAGAATTAATGAACAGCTAATATGTTTTGAAGATTCTACCATTAACTTCGTATGTCTATTGATAATAATTTATGATACAATACTTCAAAAACATTGATGGTAATACCGAAGAAACCGATAAGGTAGAAAACGGAATATGGGTAAACATTGTACCTCCATTTAAAGAAGAAGAGTTTATAGAAATTAGCGAACAATTGAATATTCCCATCGAATTTCTTAAAGACTCTCTGGATATTGATGAACGCTCCCGTTATGATGAACACGACAATGTAAAATTGTTTGTAATAAAGACTCCTACCGAGAATAATTCTTTCAATGAAAGCGATGCTCATTATATCACGATACCGGTTTGTATTATTCTTTCGCATAACCATATTGTAACAGTAAACTCTTTTGATAATGTAGCTATCAAAAGGTTTCTGGCTTCCTTTAAGGAATATCAATCCGATAGAAAGAGAAAAATGACGCTACGTATTTTTGATAAGGTAGTACAAACATACCTCGATTATCTGAAGGACATCAATCATAAGAGAAACCACTTTGAACAAAATCTGTATAAGCAGCACAACAATGAAGACTTGATTCAACTGATGCGCCTGCAAAAGAGTCTGGTTTATTATGTAACAGCCTTGAGAAGCAACGAATTACTGATGATGAAACTGTTGAAAGGCAGTTTTCTTCAC
>CANFLJ010000220.1 GCA_947447815.1 Chitinophagaceae bacterium
CTATATATTTTCTTGCATGTATTCTTTATGAAACTTGGATTTGAGTTGTATGGAGTTTACTTTACACAATTGATCTGCAGCTATATAGCCACCTTGTTATTTTATAAAATACTATTACATACAATAGAAAATAAGCGGCTGGCTTTTGCTGGTATCCTTCTATGGTTGTGTTGTTTTCATTTCCATCGGTTTACCGCCTTTCTTTACACTGAATCATTATTTGGAAGCTTTATAATCATACAAGCCTACTGGCTACTGTTTAAACCATTTAATAACAGAAACCTTATCCTACTTTCAATACTTAGTTTGATAGTTATATTGGCAAGACCAACAGGCATTGTATTTATTCCTATCTGGGTATCCTATTGGGTATTCAACTTATTTCAGAAAAGAAAAACTGTTGCTGCTATTACCGTTATTGTTTCAATGTTATTGGCTGTTTCAGGTATGCTGTATTTGATAGTATCCAGAACTGATATGGGATTCAATTTCATCATCCCATTTACCCATAACTATGTGCAATGTTATGTGTTTGATAAAACCTTACAGGAATACAGTTTAAATATCACCAACGATGGAAATCCTGTATACATTTTCTTTTATTATTTGTTGCACAATCCATTGCATTTCCTTCATGCTGCATGGCTAAAAACAATCGCTTACTTTAGTATTACCCGTTCTTATTATTCTGGTTTACACAATATGTTTATCCGGGCTTTTTACTACCCTATTTATCTGAGTGGCATACTGGCAATATGGACCAACAGAAAGCAGTTACCCTTATGGATTGTATATAGTATGATCTCCATAATATTCTTCACTATCAGCATCATACTTACCTGCGAAGACTGGAGTAGTAGGTTCATCATCCCAATCACTCCTTTTATCATCTTACTTGGCATAAAAGGGATTGACTCTATGATGAAAATATACCTCGGCAAAGATCGTGAGGCGTGAGTAATAAACGTCAGAAACAAAAATAGCTTTTGAAGGATACTTCAAAAGCTATTTTTTATGAAACAATTTATATAGTCAGCACTACTTAATGTCTACTGTACAATTAATACATTTCATTTCAATCTTAGTACTAGTACCATTACCCACATTTGCTACAAACTTAAAGTTATCATCACCACCTTCTCTATTAACGATATCAAAGTTAGCGTACACGGTACTGTATGCTCCCGCAAACTTTACGCTATAGTTTTTCAGACTTTTCAATGGCACTTTAATATCTGCATATTTATCATCAAACTTAATGCTGGTAACTGATGCAGCCACATTCCTGATTTTGATATCGGCATTGGTACCCATCATTTCTATGGCACCTGTAAGTTTACCTATTCTAAAGTTGCCATAGTTCTTTGTACCCTTTACATCGGCAGCTTCATCTAGTTCGTACTCATCGTTGGTACTACTGAAAGAGATTGTTTTTACTGCTGCAATTTCAACGTTTGAATATTTAGTATCCAACTCTCCTTTGTTCAGATTATTGATTGTAAGATTACCATTAATGAAATCTATTTCTGCGTCTTCTATATCCCCTCCTGTAAAGTTGGCATACTTAGAAGTTAGCAATAAAGAACCTACTTTTTCCAGATCAGCATTACCATTGGTAATGTCGAGATTCAGTTGTTTAAACTCATTTTTAAAACTAACATTTCCATACTTACTATTCACACCTAATTTACTGGACTGAGGTACATACATTGTAATCGATTTCTTTACCGATGATTTTTCTATCTTCATTCCATGTACTGAATCTATTACCACTGTACCTTCTTCGCTCTCGATATTAATCCCATTTTCATTGATGGAAACATTAGAGTAATCCCCTTCCTTGATACTAATGTTCAACATCGTACCTAACTGACGAATAGTGATTCCCAGTTTCTCTAATTTATCTTCAATGCTTGCAGCATCTACTTTAGAATAACCCGTAATAACTACTTTTACTTTGTCTTCATTCCAGGAAATGATGTTCAGGTTTCTGCTGGTATTGGATATCTTGATCTGTGCATTTTTAGATACACTAATTTCCTTTTGTAATATCCCTTTCTGGGCAAAGACAACTATGCTACTGCATACTATACCGATTACTAATGCTAACTGTTTCATATATTATATTGATTAAATGTTTAAAAAATAAGTGCCTAAAGAATCTGAGGCTGGTTTGTTTTGTTTATATCTGTTATTTAATTTGTTCATCTCTGTTTGTAGCTGTCTTAATAAGTTCAGTTTTTGCTGGTATATATTTATCAGCTGGTCTATCATATGGCTGTCGGGGCCATTTTCTTTGATGTCTTTTCTAAGTAGTTTTTCATCATTATCCATCTGCATCATCCTGTTTTTAAAATCATTAAAGTAAGCAGGACTTTCGGCATATAAAGGAGAGCTGTTTACTCTTTGTTTCTCTATATTAATTACCTGCATAAAGCTATTTTCTACATAGCGAACCATACCCATCTGAGGCGGCTCTGGCTTATTGGAAGGAGTGGATTTTCTGTTAGCTCCTTTTTTATTTTCATTAGTACTGTTATTATTAATATCGGTTGGATGATTGTCTGTTTTAGCAATCTCCGGAATAATAGCAAACGTATCCTCATTCTCCGTTGCATTTTCAACTGGCTTTGTCTGTTCCTGTTTTGGTACTGCATTAGCAATTACTACATTATCTTTCGTATTTACCAGGTGCCATACGCCAATACCTGCAAGTGCTATAATACAGGCTGCAACTGCATAACGAAGCATGGAGAATACCTTAGCAGTAGGTTTAGGCTCCTCTACTTGTTTGCTGCGTATATTATTCCATACCTTAGGTGAAGGTTCATCCACCTCCAGCTCTTTTGCATGCTGTTGTATATATTCTTTAAACTTATCCATTGTTGAATAATTGTTTCGTTAATTTATCTTTCAAAATATTCTTTGCTCTGAAGTACTGACTCTTGCTGGTACCTTCTGATATACCCAGCGAATTGCCAATTTCTTTGTGCGAAAAATCTTCCAGTACAAACAGGTTAAATACTTGTCGGCAACCATCGGGCAAATTCTTTATTGCTTCCTGTATCTGTTTCATCTCTACTGTTCCCATCCAAGCTATATCTTCCTCTTTCATGGTATCGTTCCAGTCCTCATTCCAGTCATCCCAGTAAAAATTCTTCTTACTATATTTTATGCATTCATTTACTACTATTCTTTTCAGCCATCCTCCAAACTGTGCGGCTTCTTTTAGCTGATGCAACTTATCAAAAGCTATTAAAAAACTCTCCTGTAATATATCCTCGGCATCTGTTCTATTGCCTGCCATCCTGATACATACATTATACATGGCCTTACTAAACTGGTTGTACAGGTACTCCATAGCAGTATGATTGCCTTTGAGCGCATTAGCTATTGCTTTTTCTTGTATGTGAACTGTATTTTCCAATATAATTATACCATTAAGAGTAGAGAACATTAAAAAGGTTGGAATGAAGGTAAAATAATATTGTTAAATAAAATATAATGAATATTCCCTCAATGCTGGTCTATTACATTCTGCTTCAAATTATCTTGTTATAGGTAATTGTAAACTGCTTTTAAAGACGAAAGGAACAGTAATGAAACATATACAACAAAGTGTACTTTAATTTGTATCAATTAAAATATTTTGAATGCATTTTCCCGGAAAACTAGTGCTCGCAGGCAACCTGATAGGGCTATAAAGATTCTTTTTAGTACTCAAAAGCGACTTTTGCAGCCTCTTAGGTTTCTTTAGAGGGCTCGTAGGCAACTTTTGAAGGCTCATAGGAACCTTTTTAGAGCTCGCAGGTAGCCTGCGAGCCCTGTTTTTCCCTAAAATAGTCCTATCAGGCAACTTTACAGGGCTATTTTTCTCTACAATAGCGTTGTTTTTCCCAAAAATATCGATGTCAGCAAACTTTACAGGACTATTTTTCTCCAAATCAGGCCTGTTTCCCCCGGAAATAGGCCTACCATTTTTTAATTACTACACACATTACTACTGTTACTGTAAAAATTTACACTACTGAACACTTATGGATTTGTTATCTCAATTAACCAACCTTTATCAAACCCTATATAAGTAATCTAAACCCTACGATTCAATAACGTTAAACGACTCAAACAATTATAATCGTTAAACGGCGTATACGTATAACCCCATTCTCTGGTTTCACATTACATTTGCTACTACTCAAATTATTTTACATGGCAAGGATCATTACGCTTACGCTTAATCCAGCAATAGATAAAACTACTTATACGAATAAAGTAGTGCCC
>CANFLJ010000221.1 GCA_947447815.1 Chitinophagaceae bacterium
GATACATTATTTACAACCGTTCTGTTTTTGTAACGCTTAATTAAATTATTAGTTTGAATAGTAAGTTCCACTGAATGATGTTTTTACAAAAGTAAGTAAAGAGGATTTGTGGAAATGTATTTTAAAGTTGTTTTATGTTTTGGGGACTAACCATTCTTTGTTTTAATAACCTCAGCTGCAATGCTTACAGCAATCTCCTGAGTAGTTTTACTATTAATGTTTAATCCTATTGGAGCATGAACGGCAGACAACTGTGCATCGGGAATGCCTTCTGCTTTAAGCTCTTCAAAAAGGGTTGCTATTTTCTGTACACTTCCCAGCAAGCCTAGGTATCTATATGTTTTATGGATCAACTGAGTAAGAACAATTTTATCGGTACGATATCCAATGGTCATTATCACCACAAAATCAGCAGGATTAGCAGCAATAGTTTCACCAATCAGTGGATAGTATACTATATGTATTTCATCGGCAAAATGATTGTCGTCAATAGTGTTCAGATTCTCCCGATCATCATATAGGTGTATATAAAAACCAAGCTGCTTCATTAGCTGTGAAAGGGCAAGTCCACAATGCCCTCCTCCTATAATATGTATGACAGGGAGGTCTTTTATAGGCCCGGTATAACACCAGTCCGTTTCCGAATGATATTCCAGTTCCTGTTTTGCTATTTGGGTAAGAGCGATACCCTGTGGTCTAATAGTAATAGCAGCATTATTATCTGCAGCAATAATGGTTTCTAAAAGGGCAATGTCTTTAGCTAGCAACGGAACAAAAGCAATGGTCTGACTACCACTACAAATCATCCCCGACTGATTCTTTGGATGCACTTTGTCGTGGTATTGTTCCTGTAGGAAGGTCGTATATATTTTCTGTTCCAGCAGGTTGCGGGCTTTTTCTACTAGCTTAAATTCCATTACGCCACCACCAATGGTACCATTAAAAGTACCATCATCGGCTACAGCCATTTTAAAGGCAGTTCTCCCGGGAGAACTGCCTTCACTGTGTACCACATATAGCAGGTAAACTGCCTTACTGGCCTTTAAACTGTTTACTATATAATGCCAGCAATCCATTATTTCATTTTCCTGTTTTCCAGTATCTTCTTAAACGAACGACCTCTTATTTCATCAAGCGTTAAACCAGTAGCCAGCACTTCTTCTTCGGTAATAGCGCCACTGTTTAAGGCTCTTAAAAAGTAGTTTAATAATCCCTGACCAGTAGCAGCATCATCAAATACATCTCCAATCAAAGTAGCGCGGGCAGCCTTTTCTACAAAGGTTTTTAAACGATCAACTGCATCATCATAACTCTCTAAAAAGAAAGCATAAACCGCAGCATAACGCATAGGAAACTGCGCTGGATTAAGATCCCAACCCTGATAATATCCATTCCATAAAGAGTGACGTATATGATCATATCCTTTCTTCCAGGCTCTATGAACTACCTGCATATTTTCTTCCTTTTGAGCATCAGTTAGTTCACCACGATGAGGCCCTATAGGCATAGTATTAGTAGCACCATCGCTCAACCAGATACCGGTATGTGCAAGAGCCACTTTAGTTACATGATGTGCAAAGTCGCATACCGGATGATCCATCTCCTGATACTTAGCTGTAATGCTGCAGCTTGCAGTATAATCATAGGTGCCAAAATGCATTGCTATGCAACGACCTTTACTGGCTTTAATAAATTTATACAAAGGGTTGGTACCATCAATAGCCATTACCGCCTGAGTAGTTTCTACCATCATTTCCATCTTTAAAACACCGTTACTAAGGCCAAGTTCTTCTTCCAGAATATCGAAGAAGCCTGCAAGTGTTTCAGGTTGTTCTGGTATTGTAACCTTGGGCAACATCACCACAAAATTATCCGGAAGTTTACCGTTGGTTTCTTTCACTAATGTAGAGATAAATAGATCCAGCGTTCTTAGTCCTCTTTCTTTCATTTCTTCGGTAAAAGGTTTTACTCTAATACCAATAAATGGAGAGAGGGTTTTATCGTTCATTCCTTTTGCTACTTCTTTTGCCACTGCTATTGCTGTAGAATCTTCTTCCTCATTGCTTCTGTTGCCATAGCCATCTTCGAAATCTATACGGAAGTCTTCTATTGCTTCAGACTTTAGTTTTGCTACTACTTTATTATAGATCTTCTTAGCAAAATCATCTCCTCCGGTCAACCCAAAAGCTTTTCCAAACACTTCATGATTTGGAGCATAAGTATCCAGTATCTCCAAGGCTCTTTGACCTAAGGTAATTGGGGAGTCAGATTTAAAAAGGTTGGCACCACCATACAAAGTATGTACCGGCTGACGATCGCTTTTATCGCCAGGATAAATTACATTGAAAGCATTGTTTGCGTCCCTTAAACGATTGAACAATTGTTCTTTTTTAGAGGATGAAATTGTCATGATTATTTGTTGTTTAATTGTTTTGTAAGTAATGTGTTCGTCTAATTGATTAGCTTCCTCGGTAAGTAGAATATCCAAAAGGATTCAATAATAATGGCACATGATAATGTGCATCATCAAAAGTATTGAACATGATTTCTACCTCGGGATAAAAGGTCTTACTATTCTTAGCAGCATAATAAACACCCGTATTGAAAACCATTTTATAGCAAGAAGGAATCAGGGTTCTTTCGGAAGGTAATAAGTCTGGAATTCTTCCATCTGCATTGGTAATACCCTGCGCAATTGTCTGCCATTCATTATTGTGAAAAGCCTTCAATCTAATGCTAATATCTTTCCCTGGCAATCCTATGGAAGTATCTAAAACATGGGTAGTTATCTGACTTACTTTCAAGAAGCTAAAGTCTGCAAGTGGCAGTAGTTTCTTAAAACGAATGATGGTAATTTTTTGTTGTTCTCCCATAGCAATGTTCAATTCTTCTGCAATGGAATTCTGCAGTCTGTCCTGCAATAAAGCAAGCATTTCTTCTGCTGATTTTCCGGTAGCACAAACAATAAAGATGAACCCGAATTTGTTTTCATATTCGGTATTCGCTATTGCCAGATTATTAATAGTGTCGGCAGTAGCTTGCGTAATAGAAGCCTGTTCTTTACCGGCAAACTTTTCTGTCAGGCTCTTTACATCACCAATTTTAGGATGCTCTTTAAAAGATAAACGCCAATCCTCTTCGGTACATTTATTATACCAGTTATCGGTCGCTAAATCCACTAGTTGTTTCTCCGACTGGAAGGGAAAATAATTCAGTAAAGAATTAACCCATGTTGTAGATCCGCAACAAGAGAATAAAAGCTTGGCAGCTTCTTCTGTAGATAGTTTATTGAAATCTGATAAGGTCATTGTAATATAATTTTATTGCTATTATTTAATACTCGCACCTTGTTCTATCCAGCAACGAACAATATTTCTTTCTTCGTCGGTCATATTGGTCTTATTGTTCTGCGGCATCGTTTTAGTAAGCACCACTCTTTGCATGATTAAGTCTTTCTTTTTAAAGACATCCTCAGGTGTATCAAACTTTACGCCATTAGGCGCTACTTTATATACATCATCTTTAGGGTTGGCAGAATGACAATGAACGCATCTCTTCTGTACAATTGCATTTACTTCTGCAACACTGATAGTAGCCTTGCATTGATTAGGATTTGTATCCGGAGCAGAGATGAAACAGGCAGATAATAGTATCAATATAGACACCGGAAGTATCCACACATTCAATTGTTTTTTTTCTTTCAGATTCAGGTAATGTTTCACCCCTGCAGCACCTAATGAAATGATTAATAAAATTAACCATGGATATTGAAAACCAAAGGTGGAAGGAAAGTGATTACTCACCATTACAAACAATACAGGAAGAGTAAAATAGTTGTTGTGTAAAGATCTAGCTAAAGCCTTTTTACCCAATGTAGGATCAAGTGGTTTGCCTAGCTTAGCAGCATTTACCATTGCTTTCTGAGTAGGGATAATAACAAAGAAAACGTTTGCCACCATGATACTTCCTATCATAGCACCAAAGTGTACATAAGCAGCTCTACTACTAAACACATGGCAATAAAACCAGGCGAATCCTATTAATAATGCAAAGCCTATAATAGAAAATAATACCTGATTCTTTATTAGCGGCGACTTACACATCAAATCATAAATAAGCCATGCAACAACAAAAGAACCTACACCAATTCCTACAGCTTGTAATGCAGTAATATCCAATACATTTTTATCGATCAGAAATGCAGACGCATTAAAATAGTACACCACAAACAATAAACAGAAGCCAGAAAGCCAGGTGAAATA
>CANFLJ010000222.1 GCA_947447815.1 Chitinophagaceae bacterium
AACGACTTTGCGCACTTATCCCCTTCTAAAATAAATTTCAAAACAGGCGGATATATTACCGGAATTATTGGCATTATGATTTTTCCCTGGAAGTTGATTGCAGATCCAAGTGGCTATATTTTTAAATGGCTGATAGCTTATTCCAGTCTGCTGGGACCAATAGGTGGGATTATGATTGCTGATTATTTCTTCTTAAGAAAAAAGCAATTAACCTTAACTGCATTATACCAGAATAGCGGAAAGTATTTTTATAATAATGGCATTAATAATGTGGCTATAATAGCATTGCTTGCGGGGATTATTCCAAACATACCGGGCTTTCTGATAAACATCAATATTATATCATCGCAACTACTTCCAGAATGGATTGGTGGATTATATAATTATGCATGGTTTGTAGGATTTGGGATGAGTGGAGGTATATATTATTTATTGTCAGATAAAAACGGGGAATACAATTAACCCTTGTGTAATATTATTTTGAATGTTGAATTAATATAGTGTAAAGTATGAGAACATTAATTAAGAATGGGAGAATCATTACCGCTACTGATAATTATGTAGCAGATGTGTTGATTGAAAACGAAACTGTAATTGCAATTGGCTTTCAGCTGGAAGTAACAGCAGATAAAATAATAGATGCTACAGGCAAATTATTGATGCCAGGAGGAATAGATCCTCATGTACATCTTGATATGCCATTTATGGGAACCTATTCTTCCGATAATTATGAAACAGGAACCCGTGCTGCATTGTATGGTGGAACAACAACGGTAATAGATTTCATTTTACAGAAGCAAGGAAACTCTTTGCAATCTGCCCTTGAGGAATGGAAAGGAAGAAGCGATAACAACTGTGTGGGAGATTATAGTTTTCACATGGCGGTTACAGATTTTAATGATAACACCAAGAATGAAATAAAACACTTTATAGAAGAAGAGGGTATTACTTCTTTTAAAACCTTTATGGCGTATAAAGGAGCGTTGATGGTAGATGACCGTCAGATGATTGGATTGATGCAGGAAGTAAAAAAATATGGAGGATTGATTAATGTTCATGCCACTAATGGCGACATGATTGATTACCTGATAGCTAAACATAAAGCAGAGGGTAAGATGGCTCCATTGTATCATTATTTATCTCAACCCGAAATAACAGAAGCTGAAGCCAGCGGACGTTTTGCTGATATGGCAAGTTATACTGGTTGTCCGGGATATATTGTACATCTTACTTGTGAGGGTGCCTTAAATGCGGTAAGAAACGCAACAAGAAGAAATCAGAAATTATTTGTAGAGACCTGTATACAGTATCTGATACTGGATGCATCGTTATATGAAAATAATTTTGAGGGAGCTAAGTGGGTAATGAGTCCACCATTAAGAGAGAAGAAAGATCAGGAGACGCTCTGGGCAGGCTTAAATCAGGGTCTGGTACAGGTAGTAGCTACTGATCATTGTCCTTTTATGTGGGAACAAAAATTAATGGGCAAAGATGATTTCTCTAAGATACCTAATGGTCATCCTGCGATAGAAAACAGAATGGAATTATTGTTCAGTGAAGGGGTGAATAAAGGAAAGATTACGCTGAATAAATATGTAGAAGTTACCAGCACCAATGCAGCCAAGATATTTGGTATGTTCCCTAAAAAAGGAACTATTGCTATAGGTAGCGATGCTGATATAGTAATTTTCGATCCAGAAGAAAAACATACATTATCTGCTGCCAGTCACCATATGAATGTAGATTATAGCGGCTATGAAGGATGGGAAGTAAAAGGTAAAGTAAAGACGGTTTTATTAAGAGGAAAAGTTGCTATAGATAACAACCAATGCCTTGTAGATAAAGGGTATGGCCAGTTCATTAAAAGAAATAAAGTCAGCCAAACTATTTAAGTAATACGTTTTAAGTTGTAGGTAATAGGTAATATATATTATTGTTTAACATCAATCTATTTGATTATGCCAAGAATTATTAAATCGGGTTTAATACAAGTAAGTCTTCCTAAGACAGAAGGAGAAGGAACCATTGAAGAGATAAAGGAAGCGATGGTTCAGAAGCATATTCCTATGATAGAAGAAGCGGGAAGACAAGGGGTACAGATATTGTGTTTTCAGGAGATATTCAATACCCCCTATTTCTGTCCGGGACAAGATAGGAAATGGTATGAAAGTGCAGAGACTATTCCTGGTCCAACGATAGAACGTATGCAGGAGTATGCGAAGAAATATAGCATGGTTATCATTGTTCCTGTGTACGAAAAAGAGCAGGCAGGAGTACTCTATAATACTGCAGCGGTGATAGATGCCGATGGAACATATCTGGGTAAGTATCGTAAAAATCACATACCACATACAGGAGGATTCTGGGAGAAGTTTTTCTTTAAACCAGGTAATCTTGGATATCCTGTATTTCAAACAAAATATGCAAAGGTTGGTGTGTATATCTGTTACGACAGACACTTTCCTGATGGAGCAAGATGCCTTGGTTTGAATGGTGCAGAAATAGTGTATAATCCATCTGCAACTACAGTAGGGCAATCACAATATTTATGGAAGCTGGAACAACCAGCACACGCTGTGGCAAATGGTTATTTTATGGGTTGTATAAATCGTGTAGGGGAAGAGAAACCCTGGAATCTTGGAAAGTTTTATGGCACGTCCTATTTTGTAAATCCATTAGGACAAATTATTGCTTGTGCATCGGAAGATAAAGATGAATTGCTGATAGCGGAATTCGATCTTGATCTGATAGAAGAAGTAAGAAGTAAGTGGCAGTTTTATAGAGATAGAAGACCGGAGACTTATGGTAAAATCATAGAGCTTTAAATTATTTTAAATGTTGAGTTTTGAATGTTGAATTAATACACTCGACATTTAAAATTCAACATATTGTATCAATGTATTCATTCAACATTCAACATAAATAAAAGGGTATGATTAAGAATAACAGATTAACGAAAGAGCAATATGAAAAAAACTTTGCTGATATTCATCCGCCATTCGAAACTAAAGAAGCTACTTTGGTAGAAGCCAATAGATGTTTATTTTGCTATGATGCTCCATGTACAAAGAGTTGTCCTACAAGCATCGATATTCCAAAGTTTATTAAGCAGATTACTACTGATAATATTAAAGGATCGGCTCATACTATTTTCCAATCTAATATTATGGGTGCAGGATGTAGTAAAGTTTGTCCTGTAGAAAAACTTTGTGAAGGAAGTTGTGTATATAATTTTATGGAAGAGACGCCCATTTCTATTGCAAGACTTCAGCGTTATTCTACCGAGAAAGCTATAGAAAAAAACTGGCAGTTGTTTGAACGTAAAGCATCTACAGGAAAGAAAGTAGCAATAGTAGGTGCTGGTCCTGCCGGATTAAGCTGTGCGCATGTATTATCCCGCGAAGGAATAGACGTAACTATTTATGAAAAAGAAAGTAAAGCCGGAGGGTTGATGACCTATGGTATTGCCGCTTATAAAGTAACGCCTGAATTCTGTAAAAGTGAAGTAGATTATATTACTGGAATTGGTGGTATAGAAATAAAGTATAATCATGCTTTAGGACAGAATGTATCAATGGAAGAGTTACAAAAAAACTATGATGCAGTATTCCTTGCAATGGGTGTTGGTCTGGCAAGAAAGATTGGTATTCCAGGAGAAGAACTGGAAGGAGTTGTTGATGCTATTGAATATATCTACCGTTTAAGAACCAATGAATTTGCTGCATTACCTGTTGGTGACAAAGTTGCTGTAATAGGTATGGGTATGACCGCAATAGATGCTGCTACTCAAGCTAAAAGATTGGGAGCAAAAGAAGTTACGATGATATACAGAAGAAGTGAAGCTGAAAAGAGCTGTACACAACACGAGTTGGATATTGCTCGTCTGGATGGATGTGCAACAATATGGCTTGCTGCACCAAAAGAAATAGTAGGGAAAGATGGAAAAGTAACTGCTTTAGTTTGTGATGTAATGAGACTTGGCGAGCCTGATAATTCAGGTAAACCCGCACCGGTTGCTACAGGAGAAACTATTACTCTTGATGTAGATATGGTGATAAAAGCTACGGGGCAGAAACCTTTTGAAGAGTTAGTTACCTCCTTTGATATAAGCAATAAAAATGGTAAGATTTCTATTAATGAAAGTACTGCTACAAATCTTGCGGGTGTATTTGCCGGAGGAGATTGTGTAAACGGTGGTAAAGAAGTCGTAGATGCTGTTCAGGCGGGTAAAGACGGAGCGAAAGCTATTTTAGAATTTA
>CANFLJ010000223.1 GCA_947447815.1 Chitinophagaceae bacterium
ACCAATCTATCCGTCAGTATTACATCAGCTATCTGTAAATAGCGCATTGCTTTCACCGTTAATAAATCGGGATCGCCTGTTCCTGCACCAATAAAGATAACCTGTCCGGTTGGCTCGATGTTCATGCTAAAATAATTTATATTATATACATTTTTTTTGCCGCTGAGAAAAGAGAGAAAGAGATAGATAAACTGGTATTATTAGTTTAATAAAACCTAGCACTATTATCCTATTCTTTTCTGATTGGTTATTATTGTTCTTTCAAACTTACTGCTAATGATTGCCACCGTTTAGCAAAACAAATTGATTCTTTAACAAAGGAAAGTCATCATTCAACTAATCTTTATCACAATTTGACTAATTTCCTTATCTATTCAATTAAGATTATACTCTTTTCATCGTTGAAATACTTAAATTCTACTTTTAAATAGATAGTCTTACTACTATTATTGATAGTTCAACTACTTTTATTGAAAGTTCAACTACGATTCTAGTGTATTCTACTACTATTTACCAATTTATCTATAGATAAAAGAATAAAAAGTAGTAGATTATACCTAACCTATAAGGTTTTAAAAACCTTATAGGTTTAAATTATCAATAATCTGTATTAAGTGTTCAGCATTCTGCATTTAGCATTCTGCATAAACCTCTAAAACAATCCTTCTACGGATAAATATCTTTCACCTGTATCATAATTAAAGGTCAATACGGTAGCACCTTTCTCTATTTCTGGTAATTTCTTAGCAACTGCTGCTAAAGAAGCCCCGGTAGATACCCCAACAAAGATTCCTTCTTCCTTAGCTATTCTTTGTGCATAAGCAAATGCCTCATCCTTACTTACTTGAATAATACCATCCAGTATTCCTACATTTAAAATAGAAGGAACAAAGCCAGCACCAATACCTTGCAAAGGATGCGGACCAGGAGCACCACCACTCAATACAGGAGAAAGCTCAGGCTCTACTGCAAATACCTTAAGGTTAGGAAACTTTGCCTTCAATACTTCCGCAACGCCCGTAATATGGCCGCCAGTACCTACACCGGTGATGATATAATCGATTCCATCAGGAAAATCGTTCAAAATTTCTAATGCAGTGGTCTTTCTGTGAATCTCTGAGTTAGCAGGATTATTAAATTGCTGCGGCATCCAGGCATTCGGAGTACTTTCGGTGATTTCAGTAGCTTTTTCAATAGCACCTTTCATCCCTTTCTCTCTTGGAGTAAGCACAAATTCGGCACCATACAAAGCCATCAATCTTCTTCTTTCAATACTCATGCTTTCTGGCATTACCAGAATAATTTTATATCCTTTAACGGCTGCCACTAAAGCAAGACCAATGCCGGTATTACCCGAAGTAGGTTCTACTATTACGCTATCCTTGTTTAGAATTCCTTTTTGCTCAGCATCTTCAATCATTGCCAAAGCAATTCTATCCTTAATACTTGCACCAGGATTAGCTCTTTCCAGTTTAATGTACACTTCATGGTCGGAACCATAAAGGCGATTGATTTTTACGTGTGGCGTATTGCCAATTGTTGCTAAAATGTTGTTTGCTTTCATGTTGTTTTATATTTAATTTAATTATTGAATTACCGGATTAACGAATTAACTAATTAGGACATTATCTAATTTGCTAATTGAACCTCTCCTGACTCCTATCTCCTGTCTCCTCACTCCTGAATTTTAGATTACAAAATTCAAAGGCTCAGGAAATGGAGTGCCATCTCTTACAATCACTTCACTCTTATGATACACTACGGAATGTGGCTCTACGGAATTGGTCAACCATACATTTCCGCCTATTACCGAATCGTGCCCTACCACCGTTTTTCCACCCAATATGGTAGCACCAGAATAGATGATTACATTATCCTCAATACTTGGATGCCTTTTAATTTCCGCATGGGCTTTATCTACTGCCAATGCGCCTAAAGTAACCCCTTGATATATCTTTACATTATTACCAATAGTTGTTGTTTGACCAATAACAATTCCTGTACCATGATCAATGAAAAAAGACTCTCCAATAGTTGCACCAGGATGAATATCAATACCTGTTTTGCTATGTGCATATTCGGTAAAAAGTCTTGGCAGAATCTTTATGCCTAATTTGTATAACTCATGCGATAAACGGTAGACTGCAGTGGCATAAAAACCTGGGTAAGCCACAATAACTTCCTCTACACTTTTAGCAGCAGGATCAAATTCCAGAATGGCTTCGGCATCCTTTATCAATGATTTGTACAAAGAAGGTATACTACCAAAAAACTGATCGGTAATATCCTGCGTATGTACCCCATCGTGCAACACATCGTACACTAAGGAGGAGAACTGACTTTTTAATCCTTCGTAATCTTTGTTTAAATCAGCAGCTTGCTTATGTCGGATAGTTTTTGGCAGAAATAAAAAATCAAATAACTGGTCAATAAATTCCTCCGCTAATTCTTTATCGGGGAAAGTAGAGAATGACTTTGAATTCTGTTGAAATAAATAATTTATAAACTCTTGCTGACTCATATATTTATTATTTTTTCTTATTGAATAATTGCGGCCCCAACAGTTACGTTGCTGGTTTCATCTATTAATATTGCTCCGCCGCCGTTTCTTAAATCCTGATAAGAATCAAACACTAAAGGAAGGGCGGTTTTGATGGTAACCTTTACTACATCGTTCAATCCTACTTGTTCCGTATCGTATATCTTATCCAATGTATTTACATCCAGTTTATACTGAATATCTTTCACTATACTTTTAACTGTTCTGGTATTTAATTGCAGCAAATACCGGTTGCCCGAGCGCAATGGTTTGGTATCCATCCAGCAAAGCAACACTTCTATTTCCTGTTCCACTTTAGCTTTATGATTAGCCGATACTATTACATCGCCTCTGCTGATATCTATATCATCTTCCAGGTGAATAATAATACTCTGCGGAGCGAATGCTTCCTCCATTTCTATCCCATCTTTTTCAATACGGGATATGGTACTGGTTAATCCAGAAGGAAGAATACTAACCTTATCGCCTTTCTTATAAATGCCACTGATTATGCGGCCTGCGTAGCCACGATAGTCGTGCAGATCGTCGGTTTGAGGACGTATAACATACTGCACCGGGAAACGCTGTTCGGAATAATTCAGATCGTCCTGCACTTCCACTGTTTCCAGAAAAGATAATAAACATGGACCATCGTACCAAGGAGTCACCTCGCCTTTATCTACAATATTATCTCCATTCAAAGCACTGATAGGAATGTAGGTAACATTCTTCAATCCAAGTTCATTTGCAAAGGCAGCATAATCAATAGCAATATTGTTGTAAACATCCTGAGAATAGTCTACCATATCCATTTTATTGATAGCTACTACCACATGCGGAATCTTTAATAAAGATGCAATGATAGAGTGCCTTCTGGTCTGTTCTACTACCCCATGACGGGCATCAACAAGGATGATAATCAGATCGGCATTGGAAGCACCGGTAATCATATTTCTGGTATACTGAATATGACCGGGCGCATCGGCAATAATAAACTTGCGCTTAGGAGTTGAAAAGTATTTATAGGCTACATCGATGGTAATACCTTGTTCTCTTTCGGCACGTAAACCGTCGGTTAACAAAGCAAGATCTATTGCACCCGCTTCTTTGTTTTTAGTTTGCTTTTCAATGGCTTCCAACTGATCTATCATGATGGACTTACTATCGTATAATAGTCTGCCTATCAAGGTACTCTTGCCATCATCCACACTGCCTGCTGTAATAAAACGTAATATATCCATATTGGTAAAGTAAAAAGTAAAAAATAAAAAGTAAAAAATGAAGCTTTTATCGTATTTGAATCATTCTACTTTTACAATTACTTTGTTATAAATGCTTATTATAATATTATCAATAAATAAAATTGTTCTTTGTTAATGTAAAAAGGTAATTAAAGTTGTATTATTTCTTTTTTTTACTTTTTAATTTTTACTTTTTACTTTAAAAATATCCATTTTTCTTTCTGTCTTCCATTGCTGCCTCACTTACTCTATCATCTATCCTGGTTTCTCCTCTTTCACTGGTTTTTGTAGCAATAATTTCCGAAATAATATCATCAATACTATTAGCCACCGACTCTACTGCTGCAGTACAGGTCATATCGCCAACGGTACGGTAACGCACTCTTTTGATACTAACAACATCAGTAGGCTCTCGCTTAATAAATTCGCACATTGCCACTAGTTGTCCTTCATGTTCCAGCACTTCTCT
>CANFLJ010000224.1 GCA_947447815.1 Chitinophagaceae bacterium
GAAGAAAATATTATGTCGATAGAAATAAATAACAGACAGGCCTATTACAACTACTTTATCGAAGCCAAGTATTCGGCTGGGATAGTATTGCTGGGTACCGAGGTAAAAAGTGTTAGAGAGGGTAAGGTAAGTTACAACGATGCATTCTGTTACTTTGATAATAACGAACTCTGGATAAGGGGCTTATACATTGCCGAATACTCGATGGGTACTACCAACAACCACATTGCAGTACACGATAGAAAGCTGCTTTTAACCAAAAGAGAGCTTAATAAGATGCAGGCAATCATCAAGGAAAAGGGTCAAACCATTATACCCCTCAGGATTTTTATGAACGAAAAGAATCTTCTTAAATTAGAGATAGGACTGGCGAAAGGTAAGAAGCATTACGATAAAAGAGAATCTATCAAACAAAGAGAAAATGATAGAGATCTGAAACAATATCTAGGCTAATAAAAGTTAATATACTGCAATGATCAATAATATTAAATGCCCTAACTGTGGAAATGAATTTGAACCGAATGATGCTATCAGAGATCAGGTGAAAAAAGAGCTGAACTCCAAGGCAGAGGAATGGAAGAAAGAAAAGGATGATGAATTTAAAAAGAAAGAAGCTGCTTATGCTAAATTGCTGGCAGAAAAAGATACTGAACTAACCCAGAAACTGGCCGCCGAAAAAGAAACCCTGAGCAAACAACTAAAAGAACAACTTCAACAAAGTATTGCCTCCGACTTTCAAAATCAGATTAAGATGCTGCAGGAGTCGGTAGAAGAGAATAAAAATAAACTGGAAGAATCCCGCAAGAAAGAACTGGCTTTTTTACAGAAAGAACAACAACTGAATAATAAAGAAGCCGAGCTGGAAATAACCATACAGCGGAAGATGCTGGAACAAAGAGAACTGCTGAAGACTCAACTGCAAAAGGAAGAACAGGAAAAGAATAACTTAAAGGAGCAGGAGTTTCAATTAAGAACCCGCGAGCTGGAAAAACAGATAGAAGACCAGAAGAAGCTGGTTGATGAAATGAAACGAAAGGCCGAGCAAGGATCCATGCAATTGCAGGGCGAAGTACAGGAACTGATATTGGAAGAATTATTACGCAATACATTCCCCTTTGATAAGGTAGAAGAAGTAGGTAAAGGGGTAAGAGGTGCCGACTGTATACAAACCGTTAGAAATCAGTTTGGCATAGAAACAGGAAAGATTATATACGAGAGTAAGCGCACCAAAGACTTTTCGAACGAATGGATAGAAAAGCTGAAAGCAGATATGCGAACATTAGGAGCCGATGTAGCCATAATAGTTACCCAGACACTACCCAAGGATATGCAACAGTTTGGCGAAAAAGATGGGGTATACATCTGTACTTATATCGAGGTGAGAAGTGTGGCATTATTACTTCGCAATACAATTCTGAAACTCTTTGATGCAAAGAAGAGTCAGGAGAATAAAGGCGATAAAATGGTCATGCTGTACGACTACCTAACCAACAATGAATTTAACGAACAATGGAAGGCCATCAGAGAAGGTTTTATGTCGATGAAGCTCTCTATACAAAGAGAACGAGATGCCATGGAAAAACTCTGGAAGGCAAGAGAAAAACAACTGGAAAAAGTATTATTGAATGCTGCCCATATAAGAGGTTCTATTGAAGGTATTGCTGGTAGCGATGCCGTAAATATGAACTTACTGGAAGAGGATAGCCCTTCTTTACTGGAAGATTAAACGACTGAATTATGTATGACTCGCACCAACCAAATGGGGTAGATAAACCCAGCAGAAAAAAGCCTATTTATCCCATTACTGATGGACTAAGAAATTATTTACATCATTATGGCAGAGAGGTGAATATGCCGGGATTATACGAGCAGCTTACCCGATTTACCTATACCGTGCCCATCAAGGATAAAGAGGGAAAAGATACCGCCTGGGAACGTACTATTTACGATACCAGAGACTGGGAAGATCTTCGGGAAAACCTGGTAATGAATTATGCTATCCTAAAGACCAAAGGTGACTTTAGTTTTGTAGATCAGCTGGACCTTGCTGGTATCGACTTCTGTTTCTTTGGTAATAGTCAGCCCTTCCGTATACGTATCATCAACCGTTTCAACGATAATTACGATCATTATTATATCAAGAAGGCCGATAGCAGTCGTATTTATGGCATAGAACTGGAGCACTTATTATCACCCAGCCGTATTACCTACTTTACCTGCGGACAAACCTTAATGGAGGAACATATTCCGGGTATACCGGGAGATATTTTTGTAAAACAATATCTGGATAATCCGGAAACAAATTCCGTAAGACTTGCCAAGCAATTTGTAAAGTTCAATGAGCGTTGTTTTACCCACCTTCTGGGCGATATGCGTAGTTATAATTTTGTGGTGAATATTACCCCCGATGTAGTGGGGGTGCAGTATAAATTTATGGCTATCGATTTTGATCAGCAATCTTATGAAGGCAGGAAGAACTTTTATTTGCCACAGTTCTTCAAAGAGAATAAACCATTTGTGGATGTGGTAATGAAACACCTGAACAAAGAATCGGTAGAGCAGTATAGGGCTGAAGAAAGAACCCTGATGGCCTTCCGTCTTACCTCTGCAAAGTATCGTATAAAGGAGCTACTCGATAACATGCACCATGCTCAGATTTCCTCGATAGATAAGGTATTTCAGCTAAAAGAAGAACTAGCAGAATATTTTGACGAACCTTCTTTCTTAAGAGCAGAAACAATGGGACAGATAGTAAAAAAACAACTGAAACAAAATCTTCGCAAGAGTCTTTCATTACTCCCAAAAAGAAAAGGCAGGTTAAGTATCTAGTACCCAACCCGCCCATTGTATTTTGTATTCATTAGCTAATCAGCACATTAGCTAATCAGCTAATTCGAATTCAGTCTTTCATTACTCCCCAAAAAGAAAAGGCAGGTTAAGTATCTAGTACCCAACCCGCCAAATGTATTTGTATTCATTAGCAAATTAGCACATTAGCTAATCAGCTAATTCTATTTTAGCCTTTAAACAGTATGATTATCTGATGTAATTTATCCTTAAGTTCTTTTCTATCTACTATAAAGTCCAGGAAGCCATGTTCCAGTAAGAATTCACTGGTCTGGAAACCTTCTGGCAAATCTCTTTTGATAGTCTCTTTAATTACACGAGGACCAGCAAAACCAATCAATGCACCGGGTTCTGCAATATTAAGATCACCCAACATACCAAAGCTGGCAGAAATACCACCAAAAGTAGGATCGGTCAACAAAGAGATATAAGGCAGTTTAGCATCGCTTAGTTGCGATAGTTTACCACTCGTTTTAGGAAGTTGCATCAAGCTAAAAGCACTTTCCATCATACGTGCACCACCGCTTTTGCTGATACACATAAAAGGAATTTTATTAGCAATACTATAATCAATAGCACGACAGAATTTTTCGCCCATTACACTACCCAGCGAACCTCCGATAAATTCAAAATCCATACAGGCTACTACCAATAGTTCGCCATGCACCTTACCTACCCCAACACTCATCGAGTCTTTCAGGTCTGTTTTGGCATGTATATCATCCAGTCTTTTCTGGTATGGCTTAAGATCGGTAAAATGTAAGAAGTCGTAGCTTTTTATGTTATCAAAAAGCACATCATACTCGTTGTTATCAAATATGGTCTCAAAATATTCTTCACTACCTATACGATGATGGTAGTTACATTTTGGACAAACAAAAAGATTCTCTTTTAATTCCTGTGTAGTAGTAATAAAATTACAATCAGGACACTTATTCCAAAGACCTTCAGGGGTTTCTTTTTTATCCGCAGTAGAGGTGGTTATCCCTTTTCGGCTTCGCTTGTACCACTTAGGTTTAGCTGTATTTTCGGCAGATACCGGATGATCTGTTTCACTACCTGTTAAGTTAAATTCAATATCCTCAGTGCTTTCTTTTTTCATAAACAGTATTCATTTATCAGGACCATCGTTAACCTAAATCGATTTCGTTAACAGCCCGTATTCATAGACAAATATAAAGTCAAAAAAGTGAGCAGGCGCAAACCCACTCACTTTTTATAAAAATATTCTAATAAATATTATGCAATGGTGATGCTATTATCAAGATATACATCTTGAGTAGCATTCAATAACTTAATACCTTCAGCAACTGGTTTCTGGAATGCTTTTCTTCCTAAAATCAATCCCATACCACCAGCACGTTTGTTGATAACCGCTGTGTATACTGCTTC
>CANFLJ010000225.1 GCA_947447815.1 Chitinophagaceae bacterium
AAATAAAAAACCCTTACAAGTCAATACCTGTAAGGGTTACAACTAAAATAGTTGCTGTAGGGGGAGGGGTCGAACCTCCACGGAGCAGTTAGACGCAGTACAAAGTCGTGGTGGTCAACCCCGGTCTTTCTTGCGAAAGGCTCTACACTGTTTTTATCCCGTTATCTCCACCCTCGAGACGAGAGGGCATGTCTGCCAAAATTTCATCACCCCACAATTTTTTGGAGCCTTTTTGCTCTAAAAAGTGTGCAATATTACATGTATAATTTCAATATTGATATAAATTTACCAAATATTTTATATTATAGATAAAAAATACCATATTTGCTACTTCATTGAAACATATATAACAAACTAACAAATTATGGTAGAAAAATATAACGTCGACAAATTGGATCTTATGATCCTTCAGACAATGGCTGCTGACGGTGAGATATCTTATGCCGAACTTGGTAAAGAATTCGATTGTTCTGGTGGCACTATCCATGTAAGATTGAAAAAACTGGAAGAAGTTGGTATTGCTAAAGGCAAAAGACTTGCAGTTGATATCAAAAAACTAGGATACGATGTAATTGCCTTTATTGGAATCTATCTTGAAAAGAGTTCTGTTTTCAGTTCCGTTGGTGTTGAGTTAAAGAAAATCGGTGAAATTGTTCGTGTTAATTATACAACAGGAAACTATAGCATCCTTGCCGAAATTAATTGTAAAAGTATCGATCATTTAAAACAGATATTACAGGATATTACGAATATACCTGGTGTTCAAAGAACAGAAACCCTCATCTCATTAGAAGAAGGTTTCTCCAGAACTTTACAATTTAACAGAGAAGATTAAAACTTAATTTCTTCCTCGTTTACATCAAAAAATTTGTATTGGGTAAACTGATTGTTATTATTAGCTAATACTTTCAGTTTTATCTTATACTTTCTTGCCCACTTCCTAAAGATAGGAGAAAATAATCCTTTAGTAAGGTGTGAATATAATATTGGATTCACCGACAATACTATTACTTTATGTGAACTGGTAGCTAGATAAGCTATCTTATTTTCTATCTCATCTTCCAACAATAAGGTAGAAGTTACTTTACCAGAACCATGACAAGAAGGGCATTGCTCCGAAGTATTAATATTTACTTCCGGTTTCATGCGCTGTCTGGTAATTTGCATAAGTCCAAACTTGGAAATAGGTAGTACTGCATGACGGGCTCTATCGCTCTTCATGAAAATTTCCATATCATCCTGTAGTTTTTTCTTATTATCAGGCAATTTCATGTCTATAAAATCTACGATAATAATACCACCAAGATCTCTTAGTCGCATCTGACGAGCTATTTCGGCAGCAGCTTCCAGATTGGTTTCTAAGGCATTTTGTTCCTGATTGTTACCAATACTTTTATAACCACTGTTCACATCTATTACATGTAAGGCTTCGGTATGCTCTATTATCAGATATGCTCCACTTGGAAGCGTAACTGTTTTACCAAAAGATGATTTTACCTGTTTGGTTATACCATACTGATCAAATAATGGAAATCCATTGTTATGAAAAGAAACAATGTCTTTTTTCTCTGGGGCTATCTTTTCTATATAACTTCTTGTATCGTTATATAAGTTTTTATCATTTACAACCACCTTATTAAAATCTTCGGTAAGAAGATCTCTTAAAATAGAAGTTGTTTTATCCTGTTCGCTTAATATTTTAGTTGGAGCAACTGCAGACTTCAAGTTTTCCTGAATCTCTTTCCAAGTGTTTACCAGATCTAATAAATCCTGATGAAGCTCGGCAGTAGATTTTCCTTCAGCAGCTGTTCTTACTATTACACCAAAATTCTTAGGGCGTATAGATTCAACAATCTTCTGCAATCTTTTTCTTTCGTCTCCTGAATGTATTTTTTTAGAAACAGCAATTATTTCGTTAAAAGGGGTTACTACCACAAAACGACCAGGCAAACTAAGTTCGCAACTTAATCTAGGGCCTTTAGCAGCAATAGGTTCTTTAAGAATCTGTACCAGAATATTAGGCTTACTTCCTAATACTTCATTTATCTTACCGGATTTAATAATCTCCGGTTCATTTTCAAATGTAGAAAAGTCGAAAGCACTTTGTTTAGCATCAATGCTTTTCTCTGTAAACTTTAAAAGGGATTTTATATAGGGCGATAAATCTGTATAGTGTAAGAATGCGTCTTTTTCAAAACCTACATCTACGAACGCAGCATTTAGTCCGGGAATTAGTTTTTTAACTTTTCCCAGATATAGGTCTCCCACTGCAAAATTTGCATCCGTCTTATCGTTGTGTAATTCGACTAACTTCTTATCTTCCAGAAAAGCAATCTCAATGCCAGAAGGGGCAGTGTTTATTATTAATTCTTTGTTCAAAACTGGCTGTTTATTAAATAAAAATATTGCACATTACTATGCAAATACAATTAAGATAGGATAAATAAAAGCGCAGTAGAATTAAAAGAATAATCAGGTAGCTTATAAAGGATAAGCTACCTGACTAGTAGAAATTATTTATTTTTCTTCTTATGTCTGTTCTTTCTTAAACGCTTTTTACGTTTGTGGGTCGCGATCTTATGGCGTTTTCTTTTTTTACCGCAAGGCATAATAAATCTTATTTAAACTGTTATGAAATGATACTTAATCCTATTTGTTTAGTGCTTCTATTCTGTTATCTACTTCGGCGATGATTGCTGGGTTGGTAATTTTAGATTTAAACGTTTCATACCATTTAATGGCAGTTGGTTTATCACCTTTCAACTCGTAGCATTCTGCTAAATTTACTATTGCTTCCAGATTGTCGGGGTGTTTAGTTACAATGATATTGAATCGCTCAATAGCCTTGTCGTACTGTCCACTTTTTCTACCACCTAAGCCCAGAATCATCTGTGCATATACATTGTCAGGATTTTTCTGAACAATTTCTTTTAGTGGTAAAATTCCCAACATAGGGTTATTGGATACGTTACCAAATATGTAACATGCTGCCAACCCTATTTTACTGGAATCTCTAGCTCCATTTAGTTGTAAACTCCTTTCAAATAACTCTTTCGCACTGCTTGCCAACCAATTTTGAATAGCAGGTTGACCAGAAATCATCATGCTATCTAATATCAATTGGGCTGCGAATGTGAGGTTTTTTTCTGAATTTTCCAATAAAGCTACATTTTTAAGGTAATAAGACCCTAAAATAAAGTTGTGTAGCGTGTCTTTACAGTACTGTAAAAGCACTTTGTTGTATAGCAAAGAATCCGCCTTAGTAGTTGCTTTTGTTACCTTATCCTGCTCTGCATCCAGAAAATTTGCCTGAGTTACAGGTATAGTTTTCTTTATTTCTGTTAAAATTTGGCTCAGGGTAATAGTTTCTGCACTTGCAGGCTGTTGCATAGGCTTTACATCCGTAGCAGGTGGCTTGCTGGGTGCCAGCCATAGAATAACAAAAAGGGCTACTCCAAAGCCTAAAAGAATCAATATATTCTTATTCACTATACTGTTGTTTATTAAATAGTTGGTTTGTAATTTTCTTTTACCTGATCGATAAACTCATCCGATGGTTTGAATGCAGGAATATAATGTTCCGGAATCTTTACAATGGTGTTTTTCTTAATATTTCTACCAATCTTAGCAGCCCTCTTTTTAGGCGAAAAGCTACCAAAGCCTCTGATATAAATATTGTTTCCTTCCACTACATTCAGCTTAATTTCCTTGAACAAAGTTTCCACAGTCATCCATACATCCACCTTAGGAATACCGGTCTTTTCTGCTATGTTATTCACCAAATCTGCCTTTCTCATGATATAAACTTTATGATGATTTGGAGACGAAAGTAATATTATACGCTAAAAAAGTATTTTTTTGTTTGACTTTATATTTATCAGCACATTCATTTTCATCTATAACAACCATGATAAGAGTAGCCGTTTTTGCATCAGGAAAGGGTTCAAATGCCCTACAAATCATCCGTCATTTTGAGGGTAAAGAAGCAGTAAAAATAGCCTTGATTGTTTCCAGCAAAAAGGATGCAGGAGTGTTGGAAATAGCAAAAGACCACCAGATTCCTGCAATTACCCTTGATAAAAATACTTTTCTTTTAACCGATCAATACGTTGTTTTTCTACAAAAAGAAAATATCGATTTTATTGTTTTGGCAGGTTTTTTATGGAAGGTTCCTGCCAATCTTATAAAAGCTTACCCTCAGAAAATAATTAATATCCACCCTGCTTTATTACC
>CANFLJ010000226.1 GCA_947447815.1 Chitinophagaceae bacterium
TTCTACTTTGCCTTTCATTATTCCAATTATTTTAACCGTAAAAACAAGGCCGCAAATATATTTTATAAAATATCAATAACTTCAAACATGACGAATATCAGTTCATGGTCATTTCAACACCGATTCCTTTTTAGTTACTCGATATTAGCTGTAAACTTGTACTTTGATTTAATGCTAAACACTACATACTACTGGCAACTTTCCTCTAACAGCTAGTAGAAATGAGCTATTTTACATAGATTGAAGTATAGTTCTGCTATCCTTTCTTACATTTGTCGGCTTATGATATCAAAAACGTACGACTACATTGTAGTCCTTAAATCAACAGACCATAAATGGATCGACCTCACCAGCAAAATCATGCTTTCCATTGCATTGGTATTTTTTGCCAAATGGTCTTATACTTATTTCAGTACCAACAACAATAATCTTGGAGCCATTTTTATAATATTTTCCCTGTTCATTATTGGGTGGTGGTATTATTCTTACACATTAACAAAAAGAGGCGTAATGCCCTACTACGGTTTTGCGATGCTAACCGCAGGATGGGGATGGTTCTTTCACGATAAAATATTATGGGCTACCCTACTCTATCTTTTAGCAGCGGTATTAGAACGACCTGCTAAGAAAAATCAGGAAATAGCTTTTGATGATAACGAAATTGTCATCAATTCCTATCCAAAGAAAAGATTTGAGTGGAAAGACCTGAACAATGTGGTATTAAAAGATGGTATGCTGACAATAGATACCAAAGCAAACAAACTATTGCAACGTTTTGTTAACGATGAAGTAGAGAAAAAGATAGAAGAAGAGTTTAATGCATTTTGTAAGAACAGATTAACCTAAAGCATTAATACTTAAATAACAGATACTAGACAATACAACTACATTCAATTTAGACAACTATTTAAATAACTAAATTAAAGTGAACAGTGGCTGCTAATACTAAACTTTTATGGAAGAATGCCTGGCAAAACACAGGTTATAAAAAGAAACTTTTTGGTGGATTAATCCCTGCTATTATTATCCTGATGTTTTTCCCCGTTTTCTTTCAATATATAGAACAACGTAATGGATTTCAGATGAATGATCCATTACTGAATGCCATACCTGTATTAAATTTATCTATACCAACTTTCGCATTAATCTGGTCTACAGCAGGACTAACTATTTTCCGTTGTTATCAGTCACCGCAAATGACCATACAATTCATCTGGGGTTTTATGTTGTTATGCGTTGCACGGATTATTACTATTAGCTCAGTACCTTTCAATCCTCCGGCCGGACTTATTCCATTAATGGATCCTTTGAGCAATAAAGTATACGGAGGCATTTATATTACCAAGGATTTATTCTTCTCAGGACATACTTCTACACTATTTCTGATGTTTTTAACGCTTACAAAAAAGTATGATAAAACATTTGCATTAATCAGTAGTTTGCTGGTTGGGATGTTTGTACTGGTGCAGCATGTGCATTATACAATCGACGTATTGGTAGCATTTCCTTTTACGTACCTTATATATAGATCAGCAAAAAAAGTTGTAGGAAATTGATTTCGTAAACAGTGAGAATACAACGTGAATCGTGAAAAATACGTCGTGAGTCGTGAGAAATTCAAGTATAGTTTAAATTTAAACAGACTTCCAGCATTCCTCACGACTCACCACTCACGATTCACGATGTATTCTGTATTATTCACGACTCACCATTCACGACTCACGATATTAGCGCCTACGAATTAGAGACCTTCCTCTCCTAAAATGCTTCGCCTATCAAGAAATAAAGACCACTGGTATGATCACTATTAAATCCATAATCAACCCTTACATTAAGCTTTTCGCTTTTGTTTAATGCAAACCTCAATCCTCCTCCAAACGTGTATTTATTATTGATGGTAATATCTCCTATAGATTTGCATACATTACCTACCCCTCCAAAACCAACAATTCCCCATCTTTTATATATTGGCATTCTATATTCCCCTTGCAAAGCATACATATCTACATCCCGGTATCTTCCTGCATAATAGCCTCTCATAATATTGCTACCACCCAATGCAGATAAACTTCTAATTGGAATGCTTTTGCCTTCATTTGCCGACCAATATCCTTGTACTGCAAGTACTTGTTTTTTATAAATTCTAAAATATTTCCTGGCGTCAATTACCCAGTTTGTAAAATTGTATTTTGAGCCTATTGCATTATGGTATGTTGTGAAATTTGCCTGAATAAAATTCCCTTTATCTGGACAAAATGCATCATTTCGGTCATCATAAGTTAAGCTTAGACCAATTCCAGAAACCAGATAACCATCTTTTCCTGCAATACCTTCTTTATCAAATACACCACCATTTTTATAACTTACATCCATCACATTCTGTAACTGATACATGGCTCCAGCAAATACTTTAGGGGCTATTTTCCGCATTAAATGGAAGTAAGTATAAAATTGTTTGTAGGAATACGATTCCTCTGCACTATCTATAGAGTTTTGCCCTAAACCCCAGAATTTATCCGGGAAAGAACTATAAGAAATTTGTTCACTTAAAACATATTTTTCATTTCTAAAGTATTCAGTCCCATTAATAGCTGTTACCAACTGCTTTTTAAGGGTGTATAATGCTAGAAATTGAATATTAGACGTTCTGGCAGTGGTATCTTTTGTAAACAATCTCATGGTTGCAGAACTTGCCACACCAAATGACCAGTCCGTTTCTATTGACCTTGCAATAACCGGAAACACCAATAGATGTTTTAAATGTAAGGTATCCTTTACAGGCAATTGTGCCTTCGATATATAACTAGTTACCAGAAGGACACCTATTAAAAAGGTTCTAAATCTTATCTGCATCAGGGCAAAAATAATACACTTACTCAATATATTTACAGCCATAACATAGCTTTACAATAATTAAACATCAAAAAATGAAGACTATAAGTAACTACTGCGGGTTAATTTTAGTAATTCAACTGCTAATTTCCTGTAATATAGTTCCTGCCCATGCAGCAAACGTAGATACTGTTTCCATCAGTAGTAATGTGATGCATAAAAACGTTAAAAACGTAGTAATCTATCCCGGCACAGACAAAACAAAGCGTTATCCGGTTTTATACTTATTACATGGCTATGGTGGAAGTTATAATCATTGGTTAAGAAGAGTGCCCATTATAAAAGAATTAGCCGAAAGCAATCAAATGATCATCGTTTGTCCCGATGGCGCCTTTAGTAGCTGGTATGTAGACAGCCCTGTAGATAGTACAATGCGCTACGAAACCTACATTTACAAGGAGCTGGTGGATTATGTAGATGCCCATTACAATACTTTACAGAATGGCAATAAATCGAGAGCTATTACCGGCTATAGTATGGGCGGGTTTGGCGCAATGTTCCTTGCCCTCCGTCATCCTGATGTATTTGGCGCTTGTGGTAGCATGAGTGGCGCTTTAAACCTTACCCATATCAAAAAAGACTTTGACGTAAACAAACGCTTAGGCGATACAATTGCCAATGCACACTTTTATAAAGACTGGAGCATTGTTAGCATTGCAGAAAAGAATCCTGCTATCAATATGCCCATCATTATGGACTGTGGTACAGATGATTTTATTTATGGGATGAGCAAAGAAGCCCATGAAAAGTTGCTGGCATTAAAAATTCCGCATGATTATATCGAAAGACCCGGCAAACACGATTGGGCATACTGGCGGAATGCAATACAATATGAAGCCTTATTTTTCAAGAATTTCTTTGAGGGACAAAAATAGAAGCTCCCTCAATATAGAAGCTATTGCTAAATAGTTTTCTTTTAACAACCATAGTTTATGGAATAGTAGGCTTTATTCATCTTAGCCAAAAACTATTCCATGCTTACCAAACTAAAAGGCATTCTATTCATTGCACTGGCCTTTGCCTGCAAGAATGATTCCATCAACGAAACTGAAGGATCTGTTGCTGATCATTTATTTAAACCATCTGTAGTTTCCGACATTCCTTTACCCGATGGATACGAGCGATTAACGTCCGACAGTAATAGCTTTGCTTTCTATTTGCAACACTTCCATTTAAAGGAGGATAAAACAATTTATTTTTACGACGGATCAAAAAAGGAAAATCAGAATTCACAATTTGCTGTTCTGAAAATTGACATTGGCAACAAGAATTTAATGCAGTGTGCCGATGCTATAATGAGAATAAGAGCAGGTTATTTCTTTAATAGAAA
>CANFLJ010000227.1 GCA_947447815.1 Chitinophagaceae bacterium
CTTACCAGGGAACTAGGCAAATTTGCCGACGGACTTCATCTGAGCGAGAAATATAAAATTAAAATCACGGTTATAAACGATGTAAACAGGCCCATGTACAATGCCTTTGCTATGCCGGGCGGACATATAGTGGTGTACATGAGTTTGCTGGATAAAATGAATTCATCGGGCGAACTGGTAGCATTGTTATCCCACGAATCATCCCACGTAAATTACCGCCATAGTCTTCAGTCTATGCTTACTGGCATTAGTTCTTCTATGCTTATTTCTATCGTTACCAGTGGTATGGGTAGTAGTGGGGCCTTGCTTTCCAATGCTAATTCTTTCAGAATGATGAGTTATTCTCGCAATCTGGAAAGAGAAGCGGATGAACAGGGAATGAACCTGATGGTCAAAAATCAGATTAATCCTAAGGGAATGAAGAGCCTGATGGAATCGTTGCAGAAAATACATGATGATGTTTCTACGGATTTGTCTTTTATGAGCTCCCACCCATTAACTAAAGAAAGAATTAAGAATGCCGAACATTTTATAGCTACCCACGATACTACCAATACGGTAAATCCCGATAGAGAACTAATGTGGAAGCACATTAAAACCTACTTATTGCAGTAAGTAAAAATTTAAAATTTCAATGTTATTTGTCTAATACTAAGATTCCCTTACTTTTGCCATCCTTTTAAATAATATAATAGGAAAATTATGTCTGTTATTCAACGCATACGCGACCAAGGCGCATGGATCATTTTTGGTATCATTGCTATTGCCCTTATCTCTTTTATCCTCCAGGATGGCTTAGGCCGAAGAGGAAGTCTGTTTGCTAACACCAATACTATTGGTAAAGTAAATGGTCAGGCTATTGAGAAAGATGAGTTTGAAAAGAAAATCGAGTTGTACGGTAGAAATCAACCGAGAGAACAACTGATTCCTCAATTGTGGAACCAGGAAGTAAATACTATCCTGATGCAACAGGAGTATGATAAACTTGGTTTGAAATGTACCAACAAAGAATTGAGTGAAGTAATGTTTGGAGAAAACTCTCCATTAAAACGTGAATTCACCGATCCTAAAACGGGTATGTTCAATGCAGATCAGGCTAGACAAGCTTTTGCTCAGTTGAAAAAGTCTAAAAACACAGAACAGTTGGATCAGATTACCGAAGGTTACATTAAACCAACTATTCAACAAACTTTACAACAAAAGTATCAGAACCTGTTATCGCAGGCTGCTTACGCTCCTAAATGGTTGATAGAAAAACAAAAAAGTGAGAATGGAAGCATCGCTTCTGTATCTTATGTATATGTTCCATATTCAAGCGTTTCCGACTCTGCTGTAAAAGTAAGCGATGAAGAAATAGTTGCTTATGCTACAAAACATAGAAAGGAATACGAGAAGGATGAAGAAACAAGAGCCATCTCTTTTGTAACTTTCGACGTTGCTCCTAATGCTGCTGATAGCGCTGTAACTGTAAATCAGTTAAATACTATCAAACCAGAATTTGTTGCGGCAAAGGATATGAAAACATTCTTTACAAAAACATCTTCCGAAATGCAGTTCTATGATAGCTACATTACCAAAAATGAAATAAAACAACCTGTAAAGGATTCTTTATTCAAATTAGCACCAGGGGCTACTTATGGTCCTTATGCTGATGGTAATAATTTTGTAATTGCTAAAATGGTGGATGCAAAACAATGGCCTGATTCTGCTAAAGTACGTCACATTTTAGTGGCTACCCATCAGCAAGATCCTCAAACACAACAGTTAGTTAGAACCAGAGAAGATTCTGCTGCTAACAAAAGAATGGATACTATTGTGGCTTTAATCAATAGTGGAAAATCTTTCGATTCTGTTTGTGCTCAGTTTTCTGATGATGGTAATAAAGATAAAGGTGGAGTATACGAATACTTCATTACTTCCAGAATGGTTGCACCTTTCAACGATTTTGCTTTTGGTAAACCAGTAGGTTCTAAGGGTAGAGTAGAAACAGAATATGGTGTTCACTATGTAGAAGTTCTAGGTCAGAAAGGATCTTCTCCTGCTTATAAAATAGCTTATTTATCTCGTCCTATCAATGTAAGCAACGAAACAGTAAATACTATCAGTACTGCTGCTGCTCAGTTTGCTGCTACTTCTAAAACGAAAGCTCAGTTTGAAGAAAACGCTAAGAAACTGAATAAGTCTGCTACTCCTGCTACCGATCTTAAAGAAAACGAACCTAATGTACCAGGTTTAACTTCTGCACGTCAGGTAGTAAGATGGGCTTACGAGCACAATGTTGGCGATATCAACGAACAACCTTTTGAAGTAAATGCTGGTAACAACAATAATAAATTAGTAGTTGCTATTTTAACTGCTGTAAACAAACCAGGTATTCCTTCTGCACAAACTTTACGCCCTCAGGTAGAGATGTTTGTGAAGAACGAGAAGAAAGCAAACAATATCATCGAATCTAAGTTTAAAGGAAGTTCTTTAGAAGCCATCGCAAGTGCTTCAGGTGCTGCTGTACAAAAAGCAGATAGCCTTAGCTTTTCTAATGCTTTTGTTCCAGGTATTGGCAACGACAACAAGTTCTTAGGTCTTGCTTTCAATAAAGATTTAAAAGCAAAAGTTAGTCCGGCTATTGCAGGTGCTACCGGTGTATATGCTTTAAGAGTAGAAAACAATGGCACAAAACCAGTTACTGATACTGACGAGAATGTAAAACAACAAATTTTACAAGGTCAGAGAATGGCGGTTTATCGTGGCAGCGAAGCATTGAAAAAAGATGCTTCTATCAAAGATAACAGAAGCAAATTCTTTTAGTATACCCCTATCCCCTGAAGGGGGAGGATAACTAAAAAGAGCGATTCACCTAGGTGAATCGCTCTTTTTAGTTTATCTTGAATCGTGAATGTGAATTATATTTTCTTCTTGTAAAGCGGAACAGTACTACAAGGTTCGCCATACATGATACTTTTTACTACAGGTCGTAGTTTGTTGGTAATGGCTACGTAGGCCGACTCTGGTATATGCACTTCGCCACAGCCTTTTACTACTACTCTTGTATCAGCATACTCGCTGGTATTTATTTGTTGTATTCTATTAATCAATACGGTTTCTATCAGTTTTTGTGCATCGCCCATCACTACTTCTTTAGCTATAGGTTGCAGGTAGGTAACGGCCAGCATATACGCCCATACAGGTATGATGGCATCGGCGGTACAGGTGATAGCCACATTTTTATCGGTATAAGGTTGCCAGTCTAATTGTAGTAATGCTGCCCGGTAATCTTTTTCTCTGAGAATAAGGCCCATGAATAGAAAATCCTTGAGATCAAAAACCTTTATCTCTTCCTTAGGGTATAAATCTTCCAGATTGAAAGATATGATACCGCTTTCTGCTACTTTGTTGATGATAGGTTCCATGCTGCAAAATTACGAAGTAGAATTTACGAATTACGAATATATATAAGTTCAAGGGGTTTAAAAGGTTTAATAGGTTAAAGGGAGGAATTAATTCGTGAGCATCTTATGGCCAAATTGTTTTGTATTCAATCCGCTAATTCGTTAATCCGCCAATCTGTATTCTTTTATTTTTTCCGTTTTTAGGTTTTAGTTTTTGTATTGAATTTGGTATTCTTTAATTGTCTGTTAGTGCTCTTTTGCTCGGTTTAACAAATTGGTGCAGGATCACAACAAATGGTCTCACATCACTAACGAATTGTTGCATGGTCTCTTCGAATTGATGCAGGACAACAACAAATTGTCTCACGATGACAACAAATTGTCTCACGATGACAACAAATTGGTTCACGGGCACATCAAATGGTCTCACGGCTGCAACAAATGCTCTCACAGGCACTTCAAATTATTTCACAGGCACATCGAATTGTCTCACAAGCACATGGAATTGTCTCACAAGTACTCGAATTGTCTCACGGGCATTTCGTATTTATTTTGATGATCAGTTGATTAATACAAATATAAAAAGTTAAGAAAATATACAGTTTGGTTTTTATAGTTATGGAGCTTCTGAGGGTATTTAGTGTAAGTAATGTATATCTTTTTTGATTCCTGTATTATCAAATTAGCTCATCTGTATTCCCTTATATTTCTTAAGGTCAACATTTACTATGAAAAGGGTATAATTTACAAGTGTAAGGTCGTAGTTTAGTAAGTA
>CANFLJ010000228.1 GCA_947447815.1 Chitinophagaceae bacterium
AGCGCAGATGTCAATATTGCTTCTACCCTTTATCAGTTCGCGGCGGAATTGCTGGTAGTTATCATTTTCCCAGATTTCTTTAAACGATTGGTTCTTCAAATTCCCCAGTTGATGCATAGCATCCTTATCAAAGCAACAAGGCACCACCAGTCCATCCCAGGTTATCACGTTGGCATGCCAAAGTTTCCAACAGTAGTTGCCCATCCCACTCTTCACCTCCATTTCGCCTGTCTTTTTATTCTTCCGGTAGCGGCTATATTTATCTATGGTAGGTATCAGTTGGTTGGGGTCGGTTGCATAATCGTATACCTGTGCCGTTTTAAACCGCACCTGGTCTACCCCTATTTCTTTACCCAGCTGTTTAATGTCTTCTATCTGATGCTCATTAGGTTTTACCACCAGAAACTGGAAAAACACAAATGGAGTGGTACTGTTTAGTTCCTTCTTCCATTTTACAATATTTCTGGCACCCTCTATTACCTTTTCCAGATTACCACCCACCCGGTACGAGGTATACACGTCCTGTGTAGTGCCATCTATCGATATTATCAGCCTGTCCAGTCCACTTTCTACGGTCTTTCTCGCGTTATCATCCGTCAGGTAGTGTGCGTTGGTGCTGGTAGCGGTATAAATGCCTTTACTGTGCGCGTACTTTACCATCTCCAGAAACTTAGGATTCAGGTAAGGTTCACCCTGAAAATAAAATATCAGGTACAACAGATCTTTATAGATGTCATCAATAGTCTGCGTAAAAAAGTCTTTCTCCAGCATACCGGTAGGACGGGTAAATTCTCTTAATCCACTCGGACATTCAGGGCAACGGAGATTGCAGGAAGTAGTAGGTTCAAAAGATATCGACATGGGTACACCCCATTGTATGGGCCTCTTCAGCCATTTGCTCAGCTGAAAACTACTCACTACCTTAAAAGCATTAAATGCCCTGCGGGGAGTAAATTTGGTCATCAGATTAATACTATCGTTCCAGTTAAAGTAGCTCATATAAGGGTTCAAAAATAAGGGGGTTTATTTTTGGTACAGCATCTTAGTTATAATTTGAAGGGACAAACCAGGTTATATTCCTTAATGTATAAATTAAAATGGGTTGATGTTGGGTTTAATGTGTAAAGAGATCCATTCAGTAATTGATTAGCTAATAAGTTTAAACCAATATTTTTAATTAGATGATAATGAATCAGTAAAATATCATCTGATTATTAGCTAAAATACAGCTTATAAAACGATAAATAAGGTTAGATAGTCTATGACAAGGAATGAATTGTCTGTAGCGAGGAACAGATTGCTTAGTGCGAGGAAAAAATGACATATAACAAGCTACAGATTGAATATGACAAGGGCAAAACGAAGGATGGCAAACAAAAGATGAGATGAGGCAAGCAAAAGATGGCGTGAAACGAGTAAAATATTAAATAAGACCAGCGAAAGATGGCGTTGAGCAGTTGACAGATTGAATGAAACAAACCAAAATTGAATGAAACAAACAAAAGAGCGCATCAAACAAAGATTGGAACACATGACCAAATTAAAGCAATACGATAGACTTAAGACAGTACATGGGAAGTATTAAAGAATGATTTTATGGTGGAACATATATTTTAAAGAGCATTGATCTATCATCATTAGAATCTAAAAAAATGAAAACAGATGAGCAATAATAGATTGAACAGACTGTTGAATGAATATTTAAATCTATTAATTTTCAGTGATGCAAAGAACAATTAAGTAGGCATTTTAATTTGGATTATGATAGATTTTCACACTTGTGGGATTTGTGACGGAGCGATGTATTTTGTATTGCAAAACCGATAGAAGGGAAAATCCTTTCTTTTGCCTAACAGCTATGCCTTATAGGAGTGCTTGAAAAGGGCAAAAGAAAGATTGGAATGATAGCGGGGGCCAAAGGCCTGCCATAATCAAAGTAAAAAGAATACAAATACAAAAAACTAAAGACTAAAAAAAGAAAAACTAAATGAAATTCAAGGCAATAGGCAAAGGGTAATAAAAAACTCAAGACTAAATACTATGAACTAATAGTAATACTAGTAAGAGGCTTAGAATGATATTGAATAATCTCTTTATTTTGTTAGATAAAATAATTCTATTTAAATATTTTGCTTTGCTGTCAACTAATGATTGCTAATAAATATTGAAAATAATTTGGCTGGAATTGCTTTTTACTACATTTTTGCAACATCATGAAATTAAACATAAACAATACAGCTTGGTGGTGGCAACAGAACTTTTGCAAGGGGGTAGTATTGTTATAACTATAATGGATAAAATTATTATACAGCCCCGATAGAACTATCGGGGCTTTTTTTTGAAAATATACAACGATAAAAGAAGCTAAGTGATGCGAAAACAGTCCATAAAAACAACCGTCAAAAAGATGCTGGCAGATATCTATACGCCAGTAGGAATATACCTGCGCTTAAGAGATCATTTCAGAGATACTATCCTGCTGGAGAGTACCGATTATCATGTGGCTGAAAATAGTTTTAGCTTTATCTGTATCAATGCGATTGGGGGGATAGAAATAAAATCGAAAGATAATATAGAATGGAAATACCCTGGACAGGAACCGGAAAAACTGGCCTTGCATAAAGCAAGCGAAGTGCCCGATTTGTGCTGGAAATATATGCAGCATTTTGAGGTGGAAACATCCGAACATAAAGAAGCAAAATTTGCACAAGGTTTATATGGTTACTCGGCATATGATGCAGTACAATTCTTCGATTCTATAGTGCTTCCTGCTAAACAAACGGAAGCATCGGGACAGGCAGAAACTACTATACCATTGATGCGATACAGATTGTATCAGTATGTAATTGCTATCAATCATTTTAAGGATGAACTATACCTCTGCGAAAATTTGTTGCAAGGAATCGATAGCCAAGTGGAGCAGGTAGAAAGGCTGATAAAAGATAAGGATGTTCCTGAATTTTATTTTGCGTTGAAAGGGGAAGAGACCAAAAATATGTCGGATGAACTGTACCTGGAAATGGTGAAGAAAGGGATAGCAAGCTGTATGCGTGGCGATGTGTTTCAGATAGTATTAAGCAGAAGATATCAGCAGCAGTTTACGGGCGATGAGTTTAATGTTTACAGGGCTTTGCGCAATGTAAATCCTTCGCCTTACTTATTCTTTTTTGATTATGGCGATTATAAATTAATGGGTTCGTCGCCAGAGAGTCAGGTAATTATTCGGAATGGAAAAGCCATAGTGCATCCAATAGCGGGCACCTGTAAAAGAACGGGCAACGAGGAAATAGATGAAGCAAATACACAGCGCTTATTGCTGGATGAAAAAGAGAATGCAGAACATGTAATGCTGGTGGATCTGGCCAGAAATGATTTGAGTAGATTATGTACCAATGTTTCGGTAGATTATTATAAACAAGTACATTATTATAGTCATGTAATACACCTGGTAAGTGAAGTAACGGGCAAGGTAGTGTCAGGCACAAATCCTTTTCTGATGTTGGCCAAAACATTTCCTGCTGGTACCCTAAGTGGTGCTCCAAAATTTAAAGCAATGGAACTGATAGATAGCTACGAAGCAACGGCGCGTAGTTATTATGGTGGAGCACTTGGGTTTATGGGTTTTGATGGCACCTGTAATCATGCCATTATGATTCGTACTTTCCTTAGCAAAAACAATACCCTTACCTATCAGGCTGGGGGGGGTATAGTGGCCGCCAGTAATCCGGAAAATGAGTTTCAGGAGGTAGTGAATAAATTGGGCGCGCTGAAGATGGCGTTGAAGTTGGCGGAAAGAATTTAGGAGATAGGAGACAGGAGGTAGGAATCAGGAGGAATACAAGGCAAAGAGGCAATAGGCAAGGAGGCAAAGAGTGAATACAAATACAAGGAACAAAGTAATACAGGGAGATAGGAGACAGGAGGTAGGAATCAGGAGGAATACAAGGCAAAGAGTGAATACAAGGGATATAAATTGATAACGGATAATTACTAATTCGCTAATTCTTTAATTCGCAAATTAGCTAATTAAAGAAAAGAGACTACGGAAAATAAATACATATAAAGTTGATACAATGAAGATATTGGTTTTTGATAATTACGATTCTTTTACTTACAATCTGGTACACCTTTTAGAAAAGATTATTCATGATAAAGTAA
>CANFLJ010000229.1 GCA_947447815.1 Chitinophagaceae bacterium
AAATAATGATTATATGAAAGACATAGAAACGTACAGAAAAGAGACAGCTGAAAAAATTGCTGCAAACGAAAAGAGTATAGCAGAGTTTAATGCAAGAGTATCTAAAGATAAAAAAGAAGCTACTGCTGAATACAAAATGAAGATAGCAGATCTGGATAAGAAGAACTCTGACATGAAAAAGAAAATGGACGATTACAAAGCCGACGGTAAAGATAAATGGGAAACTTTTAAAACAGAGTTCTCTCATGATATGGACGAACTTGGCCGTGCCTTTAAAGACCTTACTGTAAAGAACGTAAAGTAACCTATAGGGTTTAAGTATTAAGTTGTGCTTTATCAATTATTGTAAGCCTGCTTAATCAAAAACAATTCAATTAAGAAGTGAGAGTGTATACATAAACCGGCAGATGGGGATTTGCCGGTTGCACTCTGGTATTATTCTCCAGATTATTTACCGCTAATATTAAAATTATTTTATTAAAAACAACTGTCATGAAAATTATCATTTTACTTGTTACAATCTCTTTATTTACAACACAATACTGTGTTGCTCAAACTTCGAAGTCCAGTGACAATAGAAGTAATTTGCAATTCGGCCTTAAAGCCGGTATTAATAGCTCCAATGTGTATGATGCACAAGGTGATCAGTTTGTGGCTAATTCTAAAATTGGATTTGCTGCAGGTGCTTTTGCCTGTATTCCATTTGGTAACTTATTAGGTTTTCAACCAGAAATATTATTCTCTCAAAAAGGATTTAAGTCTACTGGGAATTTACTTGGAAGCTCTTACGACCTTACCAGAACAACGAGTTATATAGACATTCCTTTGTTATTTGCAGTAAAGCCTACTACATTTTTAACCATTTTAGCTGGCCCTCAATATTCCTACCTTTTGAAACAAAGGGATGAGTTTACCAGCACTTTAAATAGTTCTGCTCAGGAACAAGAATTTGCAAATGATAATATCCGTAAAAATATTCTAAGTTTCATAGGTGGAGTGGATTTTAATAGCAATCAATTTGTACTTAGCTTAAGAGCTGCATGGGACTTACAGAATAATAATGGCGATGGTACATCTACAACTCCTCGCTATAAAAATGTCTGGTATCAGGCAACTTTTGGTATCAAGATATAAGTCAATATTTAATTCCCTTTTATGTCGTTGATTGATCAAGTAATCTGGATGTTTATTCTGTCAATTCCAATAGCCTGTATGGCCTGGACGGTAACCCATGAAGAAATATTCAGAGAGTCAAGAACCTATTGTGTAAACCGTTGTAAGGACGGAAGAAATATAGCAGAAAGGAAGTTCTTCTATCTGTTTACTTGCGAGTATTGTTTTAGTCACTATATAACGTTTTTCATTCTTTGTTTAACAGGGTATAAGTTGCTGATAGATGATTGGCGTGGATATGTAATTGCAGGTTTTGCATTAGTATGGATTGCAAATGTTTACATGAGCTTATTCAGTTGGCTCAGACAAGGAATAGTGATGGAGAAAGCCGAGATAAAAGTATTTGAAAAAGAATGTTCTGATTATTAGAAATTATAATAAATAAAAATTGTTATGACAAATTACGTTGACTATAGCTATTGGGGAATGAACACTATCTGGTGGTTCTTCTGGGTACTATTCGTCCTTTGGGTATTTGCTACTCCCTATGATATTCCTGGACAAAGAAACAGTATGTCTGCAATGGATATATTAAGAAAACGATTAGCATCGGGTTCTATAACTAAAGAAGAATTTACCGAACGCAAAGAACTGCTGGAGAACTAAATATTATCATACCTATATAAGTAAAGCCATGAGCGAAAATAGTAAACCAAACAACGAAGTAAATAGCCCACTGAAGAGTGATGTAGATATTAGACTGACTCCAGTGAAAGAGAAGATTTACAGAAGCTTCAAGGATATCACTAAAATTGATTGGGTAGATATACCTGATACCAATAAAAAAATCATTCCAGGAAATGTTATAAGTCCTGTTGAAATAATTGATGATGGTCAGGATGTAGATAGTGTAGATTCTTCTGAAGTTGATATAAGACCAGATGAAATAATTGACGAGTCAAATTATAAGTCTTATTTGAGTGGGGATAGTAGGGACAACTGGGTGGGTGATAAACATTAAAAAATATATTGTATGAATAAAGTATTGATAGCGTTGGACTATAATCCTACATCGCAGAAAGTTGCTGAATTGGGTTATGCATTTGCTAAATCGATGGGTGCGCAAGTGATTTTATTGCATGTGGTTTCGGAACCATTATATTATTCCTCCAGAGTATATACTCCGATTATGGGGTTTGGAGGGTTTGAAGAAATTGATTATGTGCAGCCTGATGTAATAGGGGAGATTATTACCCATGCATATCGCTTTCTAAATCTTGTTAAAATTCATCTTGATGATGAAACTATTCTAACAGAAGTAATTGAAGGTGATGTAGTAGATGTGATCTTGGATACTGCAAAGTATGCTAAAGTAAATGCCATTGTAATGGGATCGCATAGCAGAAAGTGGCTGGAGGAAATTGTGCTTGGAAGTGTTACTAAAAATGTAATTCACCAAACTACAATTCCTATGTTTATAATACCTACAAATGTTATAAGTGTGTAGTTTAATATTAATAGGATAAAGGTTCTTTAAGTTATTCAGTAATAATATCTCATGTTTAAAATGTACTCCTTTGTGAAATGCTACGTACTACATCTTATCTTATTCTGGGGTACAGTTTCCGGTATTCATAAACCTGCTACAAAACATAAAGTTGTTTTAGTTAAGGATAATAGCTTGTATGATACTTTGGGGCTATCGAGTATTGGGCTGAGTATAGATGTATTTGATAAGGCAATTGCAGGTAGAAATTTGATGTCACAAAATCAGCAAATTAATAACCCTGATATTCTTTCTATAGTAGATCTTTCTCAATCCTGTAATGCTAAAAGATTATATATAATTGATTTATTACACAAGAAAGTATTATTCAATACTTATGTTGCTCATGGTAGAAATTCTGGAGAGGAATATGCAATGTCGTTTTCCAATAAGCTAAACTCTTTCAAGACAAGTCTTGGGTTTTATCTAACAAAGGATACCTATAAAGGAGCACACGGTTTATCCATGCGACTTAAAGGAGTGGAAAAGGGGATTAATGATATTGCAGAGAATAGAGGTATAGTGATGCATGGAGCAAATTATGTGAGTGAATCGTTTATTAGTCAGAATGGAAGATTGGGCAGGAGTCAGGGTTGCCCAGCTGTACCTCAGGAATTATGTGTACCAATAATTAATGCTATCAAAGGAGGAACCTGCTTTTTTATGTATTCTCCTGATACGTATTATTTAAATAAAACCAGCCTTTGTAAATTGTAGAAATGAATGTAGTTAATTTATATATTGTTTTATTGTGTTCTACATTATTGATGATATGTGGATGTAAAAGCAATAAGCAAATTGAAAATAAGGAGTATCAATATTATTCCAATAGAAATTATACTGATCTTAAACTGGATAGTATTACTATTGATTCCTTTTTAAATACTGCACATTTCACAGATTCAGTTCGTAATGAAGTAAAAGGTTTTTACGCTAAACGAGCTTACCAGTTTGCCTGGTTTAATAATTTAGGAATGGTAGATGCCGCTGCAGTGTTTTATAATCAATTAAAAAACTATACGGCTGATTTTAACGATACCGTATTTAAATATGTAGCGTTGGATAGTCTTATTGATGAAGAGCAAATTGATTCTAAAGCATTTTTTGCTAATTCAAAAGCAGTTAATCATCTTGAGCTATTATTGTCCTCTACATTTTTCCAATATGCACAAAAGGTTTATGGTGGTACTACCTCTTCTTTAAAGGATCTGGAATGGTTTATTCCAAGAAAGAAAAAAGATTATACCATGCTGCTTGATTCCTTAGTATTAGCCAGTAATGGACAAAACATTCAGGAACCGGTAAATACGTTTTATGCGCAGCTGAAACAAAAGCTAAAACAATATAGACAAATACAGAAAGAGGGAGGGTTGCCCATTGTATACTCTAAAAAGAAGTTGCTAAAACAAGGAGATGAAGACTCCAGTATAATTACCATTAAACAAAG
>CANFLJ010000230.1 GCA_947447815.1 Chitinophagaceae bacterium
GGCTTTTATGGTCCTCAGGGTCGTGTATTGAGACTAGGGTTAAGTCATCCTACCTTGGTGGATAATCTTACCAGTTTCAGATTGGGTAATCACTGGATCAGCAACTTTGAAATGGAAACCAGTGCTATTTATGGTCTAAGTCGTTTGCTGGGTCATAATTGTTTGAGTATTAATGTAATTGTTGCCAATAGAGTAAGAAAAGAATTCAGTAAAGATGGAGCTGCTGCGGTAGAAAATCTTATTAAAACCTGTCTGGGTATTATTGAGCACGTTTAATATTACTTTTTAAATAATAAAATGAGGTTGGTTTGTAAAAATCAGCCTCATTTTATTTGATAGCAACATTGAAATGGCGATAAGTTATCAACTAACATAAAATATACCGTTATCTGCAATATTTTTGAATCGAAATAAAAGTTGAATGAAGAAGATTATAAAAAAGAAAAAGACCAGTAAATGGCCAAAGATAGTTGGGGTACTATTTTTATTGATAGTAGTAGCTGCCTTATTTGGCTTATGGATATTAAAAGGACCGTCTACTTCATTTAATGGTAACTATCAGACTTTTGTTATCACTGAGGAAGACATTCAGCAACAAAAAGTGGTGGATGTATTAAAAGAAAAAGAAATTGTTTCCTTCCCATTTATCTGCTCCATGATTGGATCTCAGATGCATATCTGGGATAAACTTAAAGCAGGTAAGTATAGGGTAGAGCATGGTCAGAATTTGATTAGTATATTAAGGATGCTTCGCAATCATAAACAAATGCCTGTAAACCTGGTAATAAACAGGGTAAGAACAAAAGAAGACCTGGCACATCTGATAGGAAAAAACTTTTCGAGTGATTCTGTAACTGTAATGAATTTTCTGAACTCCAATGATGAATTAAAGAAGTATGGAGTAGATACCAATACAATATTTACAATGATTCTGCCAGATACATATACTTTTTACTGGAATACTCCACTGTCAAAAATATTCGATAAGCTTTATGATGCACATGAAGCATTCTGGGCTAAAGATAACAGAAAGAATGAAGCAGATCAGCTAGGCATAACAGATAAACAAGCATACATTATAGCGTCTATTGTAGAAGAGGAAACCAACTATGATCCTGAGAAAGGAAACATAGCCAGTGTATACTGGAACAGGTTTAAAAAGGGCATGTATCTTGGTGCCGATCCTACCATTAAATATGCATTGAAAGATTTTGGATTAAGAAGAATTTTATATGGTCATTTAAAAGTAGTTTCTCCTTATAATACGTATAAAAATAAAGGCTTGCCACCAGGTCCTATCTGTACTCCAACTGCTAAAACCATTGATGCTGTTTTGAAGATGCCAAGAACCGATTACTTGTTCTTTGTAGCCAGTAGTGAGTTTAATGGTACGCATCATTTTAGTGGCAACTTCGCAGAACACATACAATATGCAAAAGCATATCAACAGAAACTGGACATATATTTAGCCAACAAACATTAAGATTACCATTTGACAAAGTTTGAAAGAATATTATTAAGAATTCCCATTGTCTCTTTTTTAATTCATAAGAGCAAAAAGCTGAAAGTGCCTGGATTTAAAGGGCTTCCATTATATGATGTAATTAATTTTTTCTTTACGCAGGTAAATAAAGTCGGACTTACAGATAGAGCGGCAAGCATTTCTTTTAATCTAATTATGGCGCTGCCAGCTGCCATGTTGTTCCTGTTTTCTATCATACCATATTTGCCTGGGTCTGCTACTTATAAAATGGAGATACTGAGCTTTATGAAGGATTTATCGCCTACTTCTGCTACCTATAAATTGATAGAAAGTATATTGAATGATTTACTAAAAAAACATGTTGGCGTATTCTCCTTTGGTTTTGTTTTATTAATGTATTATTCCTCCAATGCGACTATAGGCATTATCAGAAGTTTTGATCATTCAATATCAGAGAAAAAGAAGTACTGGTTCAATCAGCGGTGGAGGGCGATGCAGGTGACATTTATATTAATATTATTAGTAATAGCGGCAGCCTTGATGATGGTAGGGCAGCAATTACTTATAGATACTATTCGTAAATTATTTCACATAAAAAGGGCTAATCTAAGCTGGCTAAAAGGAGTGAAGTGGATTGTTATTGTTGGGTTGTTTTATTATGGTATTGCATTCATCTATAAGTTTGGTCCGTCTGTAAAAAAGCGATGGAGTCTGCAGTCTCCGGGATCATTACTGGCAACTTTTCTGATGCTGGGAACTACTTTAGCCTTCTCGTATTATGTAAATAATTTTGGTAGTTACAATAAGGTGTATGGCTCAATAGGAACCGTAATAGTATTACTATTATTAATCAATTTTAACTCCTTGATATTACTAGTAGGCTTTGAACTGAATGTGAGTATCACCTATCTTGATAATGAAGAGGAAGAGGAACGAGAGGCAGCTGAAAGGCTTATTTTGCAAAGTGATTTACAAAATCAACTTAGTAATGATTAAGAAATTGGTTTTACTTTTATTGTTTGCAGGTTCTTTTTTTGTCAAAGCCTATTCTCAAGAAGGTGTTGCTAAAGATACTACAACACATTCTGCTGATTCTCTCTTGGACAAGGTATTAACATCAGTGGATATAATTGCTTCATTTCCAGGTGGTAGTGTGGCATGGGTAAAATATCTACAGAAGAATTTAAGAACTTATGTGCCAGTTGATAGAAAAGCTCCAAGCGGAAGGTATACTGTAATGGTTCAATTTAAGGTAGATAAAAAAGGAAATGTTATTGATGTAAGAACCGAGAATGATCCTGGGTACGGAACTGCTGAAGAAGCTGTTCGCGTTTTTATGAAATGCCCAAAATGGATTCCAGGGATGCAAAATGGGAAATATGTAATCTGCTCCATGCAACAACCCATAACATTTGTAGTACCGGATTAATGTATTAAATGAGCCATATGAAAAAGATATACATACTATTATTTAGCTTTTGTTTTTTGAATATTGCCTCTTCACAGTATAAAATAGGACTCGACTCTGCAAAGTTTAGTGTAGATTCTACCTATTTCATCACCCCTCAGAAAGATACCATTTATCTAATACCACAGATTAATGCAGGGTTTTGGAATGGACAAGAAGGGTGGAATAAATTCTTAATGGATAATATAAACGAAGGAGTTGCAGAAATTAATGGGGCTAAAAAAGGTATATATCCAGTTCAAGCATTATTTGTTATTGATAATGAAGGAAAAATTGTTGCAGTTGAATTGATAAATAATCCAGGTTTTGGTACAGGTGAAGAACTTGTAAGGGTACTTATGTTATCCCCACCTTGGGTTCCTGCTCAAAATTATGGACATCTTGTTCAAAGTGTAAGATTTCAAAATTTTTCATTTGAGGTAAATTATGAAAATATTAAGGATACAGCCCAAAGATTTGTAAGGGAGGACTCTGCTCTTAGTAATCCACAAATTGAAGCTGCTTTTCCTGGAGGCCAAGAAGGGTGGCGTAAGTACTTAGAACAAAATTTAAAACGTGAGGTTGCAGAAAATAATGGAGCTCCACCTGGAACTTATACGGTTAAAGTTAGTTTTATAGTTAAGAAAGATGGTAGTATTTCTAATATTGAAGTTTTAAAAAATCCAGGTTATGGAACAGCTGAAGAAGTTGTTAGAATTATAAAAAAATGTCCTAAATGGAATCCCGGTATTCAGAATGGGAAAGAGGTTATTAGTATTAGAGCTCAAACTATAAGTTTTCAGGTACAATAGCAGTTTAATTAAGTTATCCACCTTTCTCAAACAGTGTTGAGTTTTCTATCAAATAATTCACACTTGCGCCCAAAACGTTCTGTTCTTTATTACTAGTAGCTACTTTTGTTTATATGGCTAATAGACTTAAAAAGAAAGCGCCGCCCATTCCTCCTCCTCCTGATCCGGAAGTGTTTAACGAGGATAAGGAAGAAGAAGTAAATGTAATGGAGGTGGTGAAGGACGAAAGGACTACAAAAATTGCGGGAGCAGTCAGTCTCCTTTTTGCTGTATTTCTATTTGTAGCCTTTACTTCTTATATGTTTACCTGGCAGGAAGATCAGGA
>CANFLJ010000231.1 GCA_947447815.1 Chitinophagaceae bacterium
GCTAACTTTAGCATATCTGAGGCAAAATTCATTAATTCATCGTAAGGAACCTTACTATAAGAATCCTGTATGTAGGACATTGCTTTGTATATAGCAGTAGCATTTTGAACATCGGTATCGGATAGACGCTTATTTCTGCTGCTCATAGCCAAGCCTGAAGTTTCTCTGATGGTTGGCACTATTTCTACCCTAGGGATAATCGTAAAACTAGCCTGCTGGATCATTTTCTGGATGACCATACATTGCTGATAGTCTTTCTGACCAAGGAAAAGCACGTCAGGCTGCACCGTTTGGAGTAGCTTGTGCACTATCTGGCAAACGCCGTCAAAATGCCCGGGACGATATTTGCCTTCGAGGATATTATCAAGGTTTCCAAGATTGACCTGTAAGTTATTTATTTCGTTTGGAGGGTACATTTCCTCTACTGAAGGCAGGAATAAAATGTTGCATCCTGCGGTTTCGAGGAGGTAAATATCACTCTCTATGGTAACAGGATACTTATCGAAATCCGATTTTTCGTTAAATTGTGTCGGATTTATGAAGATACTGCAAACAGTGGTTAGGTTATTTTGAATACCTGTTTTTAACAATTGCAAATGCCCTTCATGTAGGGCTCCCATAGTGGGAATAAAGCCAATTGCAGCATTTTCAGCTCTTTTATTATGGATAATTTCGGCCAGTTTTTTCCTTGTTTTAACAATAATCATAGTATGTATTAACGAAGTCTTATTTGTAAATGCAACATTATCAATGTATTTTGATTACTTTTGCACCTCATTTTTGTGAAATACGCCCTTCAAAAAGGCAAATTGAATGTCAAAGAAAAGAATTTTAATCATAGCAACGGAAATGTCGCCCTACATAGAGCTGACAGAATATGCTGAGCTAATCAATAAATTAGCCGTTAAGTGCAATGAAAGCGGGATGGAGGTTAGATGCATCATGCCGCGTTTTGGGGTAATTAATGAAAGGAGGCATAGACTTCACGAGGTAGTAAGACTATCCGGTATCAATGTATCGGTAGACGGCGACGACTACCCATTACATATCAAAGTGGCTTCTTTACCGAATGCCCGCTTACAGATTTATTTTCTGGAGAATGACGATTTCTTCAGGAGAAAATTCATTTTCCATGACGAAGATGATAAGTGGTTTGATGACAATGATCTGAGAACTATCTTTTTCTGTAAGGGTGCATTAGAGACTGTAAAAAAGTTTGGCTGGGCACCTGATGTGGTACTTTGCAGCGGCTGGATGTCGAGTCTGGCTCCTACTTTTATAAAAACAGCTTACAAAAGAGAGCCTGTTTTTGGACACAGTAAAGTAGTCTACACTATTGAACAAAAATCTTTTGATGAAAAGTTTGGTGCTGATTTCCCCAAAAAAGCAGTCATCAATAACTACATTAAAGAAAAAGATCTTGAAATGTTCAAAGAGGCTGATAATATCTCCTTGATGAGAGGTGCTGCAATGGCTGCTGACTATGTAGCTATTGGTGCTGAAAAGGTGGACAAAAAATTGTATGATGATATTGTAAAGGCAAAAGGAAAGAAAATCTTAAACTTTAAAGGTTGGGATACTGATCTTTCTGATTATATAGACCTTTTTAACGAACTATCATCTTAGTAATTCATTCCTTATTTTTATTATACAAATAATCATAATATGTCTTATTTATTTACTTCTGAAAGCGTATCTGAAGGACATCCGGACAAAGTTGCCGATCAAATATCAGATGCGTTAATTGATAATTTTTTAGCTTTTGATCCTGAATCAAAGGTTGCGTGTGAAACACTGGTAACTACCGGTCAGGTAGTACTTGCAGGTGAAGTGAAATCGAAAGCTTACCTGGATGTTCAAACTATTGCAAGAGATGTAATCAAGAAAATTGGTTATACCAAGAGCGAGTATATGTTTGAAGCAAACTCTTGTGGTGTAATTTCTGCAATACATGAGCAAAGTCCGGATATTAATCAGGGCGTTGACAAAAAGAAGAAAGAAGACCAAGGAGCAGGTGATCAGGGTATGATGTTTGGTTATGCTACCAACGAAACCGAAGATTACATGCCACTTGCACTGGATCTGGCACATAAAGTATTGATTGAACTTGCTGCTTTACGTAGAGAGAACAAACAAATTAAATACTTGCGTCCTGATGCTAAGAGTCAGGTGACTTTGGAGTATGATGACAACAACAAGCCTGTAAGAATAGATGCGATTGTAGTATCTACTCAACATGACGACTTTGATAAAGAAGACGTAATGCTTGCTAAGATAAAAGCAGATATCATAAAAATTCTTATCCCTAGAGTAAAGACCAAGTATAAGAAGTTTGCTCATTTATTTAATGATAAAATCAAGTATCACATTAACCCAACCGGTAAGTTTGTTATTGGTGGACCACATGGTGATACCGGTTTGACTGGAAGAAAAATAATCGTAGATACCTACGGTGGAAAGGGTGCGCATGGTGGTGGAGCATTCAGCGGAAAAGATCCAAGTAAGGTGGATCGTTCTGCAGCATATGCTACTCGTCATATAGCTAAGAACCTTGTAGCTGCTGGTGTTTGCGACGAAGTACTTGTACAAGTATCTTACGCGATAGGTGTAGCACAACCAATGGGTATTTACATCAATACCTATGGCACTGCTAAGGTAAAAAAGACTGATGGACAAATAGCTAAGATAGTAGAAGGTGTATTTGACATGCGTCCTTACTTCATTGAGCAAAGACTAAAATTGCGTACTCCTATCTATAGTGAAACTGCAGCATACGGACATATGGGTCGTAAGAATGAAGTGGTAACTAAAGAATTTAAGAGCCCAGATGGTAAAGTAAAGAAAGTGAAAGTAGAATTGTTTACCTGGGAAAAACTGGATTACGTAGCTAAGGTAAAGAAGGCTTTTGGATTGAAATAGACATTAATTAGCTAATTAGCTGATGTGCTAATGTGCTAATTAATACAGCATATATTGTTTAAATCCCTCCGAATATTCGGGGGGATTTTTCGTTATCCACTCCTTATTTCTAAACATCAAATGCGCTTACCTTTGCCTTCATTAATACAATATGAACAAAGAATTATTTAATAATCCCTGGACAATACTGGATAAAGAAACTGTGTATGACAATCAATGGATTAAAGTAATTCATCATGATGTACTTAATCCTTCGGGAAATAAAGGAATTTATGGTCAGGTGCATTTTAAAAATAAAGCAATTGCAATAGTTGCTGTAGATTCTGACATGAATACTTTTCTGGTAGGTCAATACCGCTTTCCCACAAATAGTTATAGCTGGGAGGTACCTGAGGGGGGGTGTCCATACGAAGAAGAACCCCTGGAAGCAGCAAAAAGAGAACTAGAAGAAGAAACTGGAATTGTAGCACAACATTGGGAATTGATATCAAATGCTCATTTATCCAATTCTGTTTCGGATGAGTATGGATACGTATTTCTGGCTACCGGATTATCGCAACATACTGCTATGCCTGAGGAAACAGAACAACTGGTGGTGAAAAAGTTACCGCTAAATGAGGCCTTTAAAATGGTATCGGAAGGAGGCATAACTGATTCGCTTTCCGTAATAGCATTTCAGAAGGTAGAGTTATTATTATTAAAAGGGTTATTGAAAATAGCATAATATGCAAGTAAAGAAAGATACGATGGTGATTGGTAGGTTGCCACTGATAGAAGCAATTCAATCTGGTACTACTATTGATAAAATAATGATGCAACGTAGTGCCAATGGAGAGCATATTGGTGATATTAGAAGACTTGCAAAGCAGTATAATATTCCTGTTGTACTGGTGCCGAATGAAAAAATAAATTCACTTACCAGAGCAAATCATCAGGGCGTAGTTGCTTTTGTAGCGCTGGTTACCTATATGGATTTACAGGAAGTGATAGATTTTGTAGTTAATAAAGGTGAAACACCTTTATTTCTGCTCTTAGACGGCATAACAGACGTAAGAAACATTGGAGCAATAGCCAGAACAGCACACTGTTGTAATGCACAGGCCATTATAGTTCCTGACAGAGGTGTAGGTGCAATGAATGAGGAA
>CANFLJ010000232.1 GCA_947447815.1 Chitinophagaceae bacterium
ACCAAATCCCAGCCAATTATCCAGGCCATGAACTCCCCCATGGTAGCATAGGTATAAGTATACGCACTACCTGATATAGGTATTGAAGAAGATAATTCGGCATAACATAAACCAGCCAAAGCACAACCAACAGCAGCAACTATAAAACCAAGCGTTACTGAAGGACCTGCATTTTGAGCTGCCGCTGCAGCAGTACGAACAAATAGACCTGCACCAATAATAGCCCCTATACCTAATGCAATTAAAGATCTGGCACCAAGCGTTTTCTTCAACGAGTGATGACCTGTATCTTCCGACTCTGACATTAGATGACTTAGTGGCTTTTTCTTAAATAAACTCATGCTTGTAATTAATTTGTTTAAAATCAGGTTGGAAAAATAGGGATAAAAACAATCCAATAATAATATAGCTGTCCTCTCTACGTAAAAAATGACGTTATAGTTGTAAATCATAAGGGAAAGTTCCAATCGTTCAAATCGTTCAAGTCGTTTAATACGTTTACGGAATAAAATAGATCAGACAATTATATTTGCCGGATTATATATCATACAGAATGAACAAATACTTAATAGTTGGGCTAGGGAATATTGGAGATGAATATGCAAAAACCAGGCATAATATTGGTTTTAATGTAATAGAAGTATTTGTTCAGAAGCATGGCGGCAGTTTTACGCTTGACCGACTTGCCTTTAAAGCTGAACTATCTATTAAAGGAAGAAAAATTATATGCATAAAGCCTACCACTTATATGAATTTGAGTGGTAAAGCATTTAAATACTGGATGGATAAAGAGGGAATTGCTATAGAAAACACCCTGACTATTGTAGATGACCTTGCCATTCCTATTACAAAAATAAGATTAAGACCTGCCGGCACAGATGCTGGCCATAATGGTTTAAAAGATATACAAGCCACTCTTGGCACAGATAAATATCCTAAGCTCCGATTTGGAATAGGAAATAATTACCCCAAAGGAATGCAGGTACAATTTGTACTTGGCAACTGGTGGAATGAAGAAATCCCTGTTGTTAATAAAAAGATAGAAAAATGTTCAGAAATAATTGAACAATTCATCTTTCAAGGGTTAGAAAAGACTATGGGAAATGTAAATAATTTAAGTTTTACACAATAATTTCATTGATTTTCAGTTTATAGTGTAGAGGTATTGTTCAATCACGGCAGTTGAGTTGGCAAATGGATATTAAATCCGGATGCTAAAGCTGCTCCAATTGATTAATGTACAATTTCTATACTTATGAAGATTTTTTGTATCGGACGTAATTATGTAGAACATGCTAAAGAGCTTGGAAACGCGGTTCCCAGTGAGCCGGTGATTTTCATGAAGCCAAAGAATGCACTACTTGGAAGCAGGGCTCCATTCTACTACCCTGCATTTTCTAACGAACTTCACTACGAGGCGGAACTGGTACTAAGTGTATCAAAGAATGGAAAATACATTCCTCAAAAACATGCTTATAAGTATGTAAATCAAATTACCCTAGGTATTGATTTCACTGCAAGAGATATACAGAACGAATTAAAAGCAAAGGGTTTACCATGGGAAAAAGCAAAAGCATGGGATAATTCTGCGGTAATAGGAAAGTGGCAACCACTAACCGCTGATACTTTAAAATCCAATATAAATTTCACGTTGGAAAAGAATGAAGAAAAGGTGCAGGATGGAAACAGTACTGATATGATTTTCCCTTTCGATGCTTTGATTGCAAATATCTCTGAATATTTTTCGTTAAATATTGGCGACTTAATTTTTACTGGTACACCTGCTGGGACTGGAGAATGTAGCGTAGGTGATATTTTGAAAGGATTTCTGAATAATGAAAAAATGTTTGAAGTTGAAATTAAATAAATCATTTCCCCTATTTATAACAGCGTTAAAATTAAAAACATGCTAGACCGTGAAACATTAATGGAAGCCTATAAGCTGATGATAACATCAAAGGCTATGGGAGAGACTTACGAATCCCACAGGGATATATGTAAGTACGTTCATTCCACCTCTAGGGGGCATGAAGCTATCCAGATTGCAACAGGTTTGCAACTGATGCCTATTGATTGGGTTAGTCCTTATTATAGAGATGATAGTTTAATGATTGCATCGGGTTTCAAGCCTTATGATATGATGTTGCAATTGTTGGCAAAAAGGGATGATCCGTTTTCCGGAGGCCGTTCTTACTACTGTCATCCAAGTTGCAATATGCCTGACAAACCAGGTATTATTCATCAAAGTACTGCAGTAGGTATGCAAGCAATTCCAACTACTGGTATTGCGCAAGGTATTCAATATCTGGAAAATATCAACTCTGCATTATTAAAGAAGGGTGACCACGACGAATCTCCAATTGTTGTTTGCTCTATGGGAGATGGTGCTGTAACAGAGGGTGAAGTGAGTGAGGCATTGCAATTTGCAGTATTAAAACAATTACCAATAGTATACCTTGTTCAGGATAATCAATGGAGTCAGAGTGCTTCTGCCGAAGAGTTCAGAGCAATGGATGCTTATGAATATGCGGAAGGATTTAAGGGACTGAAAAGAATGCAATGTGATGGTAGCGACTTTATAAGAAGTTATGAAACAATGAGTCTGGCAATAAGTTATGCAAGAATTCAACGTAAACCAGTCCTTGTACATGCTAAGGTTCCATTGTTAGGACACCACAACAATTCTATTAGAAAAGAGTATTATAGAAATAGAGAAGATTTGTTGAAACATGGCCTTTACGATCCAATTCCAAAGCTTAGATTATTGCTTACTGGTGCAGGATTTGAAGAACATGCTATTAATCAGGTAGAAATAGATGTAGCCGAAGAAATACATATTGCCTTTAATAAAGCAACACAAGCTGCAGAACCTGATGCACATACGGTAGGTGATCACGTATTTCTGGCTAGTAAAGTAGACAAGGAATTAGGGGATCGTCAACCTAAAAACAGAGAAAAGATACTGATGGTAGAAGCTGCACTGCATGCTATAGAAGAGATAATGGAAGAGCATCAGGAAGTAATATTGTATGGTCAGGATGTAGGTAAAAGAATGGGTGGTGTATTTAGAGAAACCGCCGAACTTGCTGAAAAATTTGGTGACAAAAGAGTTTTCAATACAGCCGTTCAGGAAGCTTATACAGTAGGTTCAACTGTTGGTCTGTCTGCTTTGGGTATGAAACCAATTGTAGAAATTCAGTATGGCGATTATGTATATCCAGCTATCAATCAACTGGCTACGGAAGTATCTAAATCCAACTACTTATCTAATGGTCAGTTTCCGGTACAAATGATGCTTAGAATACCAGTAGGCACCATGAATGGAGGAGGCCCTTACCATAGTGGCAGTATTGAAAGTACTTTGCTAAACATAAAAGGCATCAAGGTAGTATATCCTTCCAATGCTGCTGATATGAAAGGTTTGATGAAAGCTGCCTTCCATGATCCTAATCCGGTAGTAGTACTGGAGCACAAAGGAATTCAGTGGGGTAAAGTACCAGGAACGGATGAAGCAATGACTATTGAGCCTTCAAAAGATTATATATTACCATTGGGTAAAGCTGCCATCTCTTTAAAAGCGGATGATGATAAATTGAAGAAGGGAGAAACAGTATGTATCATCACTTACGGTTTAGGTATTTACTGGGCCAGAGAAGCTGCTAAAAGTTTCCCTGGACAAGTAGAGGTAGTAGATTTGAGAACATTATATCCTTTGGATGACGAAATGATCACTCAATCGGTAAATAAGCATGGTAAAGTGTTGGTATTAAGCGAAGAACAACAAAATAACTCCTTTGCTGAAGCGCTTTCATTAAGAATTTCCAATAGTTGTTATCACTTCCTGGATGCGAAGGTAGAAGTGCTTGGAGCGATGAATTTGCCAGCAATTCCTACCAACGAAATACTGGAAGCAGCCATGTTGCCAACGGTAGAAAAAGTGAAGAGCAGGATTGCTAAATTGCTTTCCTACTAGCAGCTAATAAAAAATACTTGTTCAGTAAGTAACAACTTCTATATTTGCACCCCATTTATAGGAGTTTTTACTTTTATAGGAATGG
>CANFLJ010000233.1 GCA_947447815.1 Chitinophagaceae bacterium
CTGATTCTTGTATTATTGTCCCGTCTAGCAAACTGATACGCTCCCTCATCCCCAGAAGACCATGATGAAGTTTTGTGTCTACTTTGTCTATTTCAAAGCCTATGCCATTGTCTTTTATCATTAAATGAAGATGACCGTCTTCTACATTCAAATAAATAGTTACTTTTTTAGCCTTAGCGTAGCGTAAAATATTGGTGGTACATTCTTGGTATACACGGTATACAGACAGGCATGCATTGGGTATGTTTGTAAATATAGGCTTGTCCTCTTTAAGATTAGATCGAAGAACTACTTTAATATTATTGCTGGATAAATAGGTCGAACTATGCCATCTTATTGCGCCCAACAATCCTACATCTTCCAGCATCTGTGGGTACAAAGAATTGTACAACCCTCTGGTACTGGTAATGGTGTCTCTGATAATATTATCCAGTTCATGCAGTTTGCTAAGGAGTGTTTCTTTATCATCTTCTATATGTTTTTCCAGCCAGGAAATGCCAAGGTTCATGCCCGTAAGATTTTGACCTAGTTCGTCATGTATTTCTTTAGCAATACTTCTCCTTTCTTCTTCTCTTACATTAAATAAGTGGTTGGTTAGCTCCCTTAGTTCTGTTTCTTTTTCCTTCAGTTCACTAATGTTTATAGCATTACTGGTCATAAATAATGCTTTATTAGCACTGCCATCGTCATATAAATTAATGGTTTGATATAGCGGTATTATTTTCCCCGATCTGCTAATGATCTGATTGTAGCCTTTCCATTTTCCTTTCGCTCTTATTTCTCCAATTACATTGAATCCTATAAAATCATAGTAGTTTGATGGCCTGATATCTAAAACAGATATTTTAGTGATATCTTCATCGGGTGCTAATTCTAATGCCTCTTTAAATGCATTATTCATATAGATAAAAGTATTATCCGATATCTTAGCAATAGCTATTAATGCTGGACTTTTTTCAATAATATCAGCAAGAAGTTTTATTCGGTTGTCCGATTTGTTTTTTTGATTAGTGAGTCTTATTCGTTCTATCCCATAATTAATGGTGGAAACAATTTCTTCAAATAGGGCAATCTCTTTATCAGTAAAGTAATTAGTATATGCTGCATACACATTCAATACACTATATACTTTATTATTGATTTTAATAGGGAAGGTGGCCGACGATTTTAAACCAGCAGCTTTTGCTACAGCATGCCATGGACTGGTATTAGGATCTGCTAAAAAATCATTACAGATGTATCTTTGTTTTTCATTGATGGCTCTTGCGGTTGGGCCCTTACTCGTGGTACTATCATCAATGCTAATAGTGATATTTTTTAAATAAGATAAGGGCGAACCTGCCATCGCAGCGGGTTTTACGTAGTTATCGGTTACTTCTCCTATCCAAACCAACTTTATGCCACCTGCTATGTTTATAATGTTGCAAACCTCGTCATACATATCCTGTTTAGTATCCGTATTTAATAAGTAGCTATTAATCAAACTCAGTATTTTATTGAGGTTATTGGTATGAATCAGTTGTTCTTCTTTTTCTTTCATTGCCGTGATGTCTACTATAGATCCTACAATGTACAAGGCACTTCCTTCATCATCCCATTTTATCACACTCGCCCTGCTATGTACCCAAATTGTAGCGCCTGTTTTGTGAGTATACCGTACTTCTATATCAAAAGGAATGTTCCCCTTGCTTTCTATATGGCTATTCATCATCGCTAATGATTTCGAGTAATCTTCTTCATTGATGATGGTAGGCAATCTAACGATATAATCTTCATTGCTCAACTCATCTTTTTGATAGCCCAATATGCCTCTGAAACTGTTATTAATGGTGCCAATATTTTTCAGTAGATCCCAATCCCAGAATCCAACTCTCGACTGCTCCAATACAAGATTAAAAATTTGAAGACTATCCATTTTAGGGTCACTTTTAGAAAATATAGAATATTGTTTATATCAACCTTTGGTAACATTAAGCTTTTAAATTCATCAACTTACTTTTAATATTATTTAGGAGATATCTTAAGGTATTTGTCTTCCTCCCTTTATTTGTCTTCATTAGCATATTATCCCATTATCAAATAATCACATTTGTATTTGCCCCTTTGCCTTGTATCTCCTTTATTGCTTTAAAATGCTCACATGTTCCTAACCTTGTCTGATGCGTTCTTTTCCTTGTCTTATTCGTTCTTTTACTTGTTTCATGCAATCTGTTAACTGCTTCACGTCGTCTTGCGCTGGTCTTATTCAATCTGTTACTTGTTTCACGCTATCTTTTGCTTGCTTCATGCAATCTGTCGCTTGTCTCACGTCGTCTTGCCCTTGTCATATTCAATCTTTTGCTTGTTTCACGCAATCTGTTCCTCGCCATAGGCAATCTGTTCCTTGTCTTACTCTTTAAATCGCGTCTCATGCCTTATTTATCGTTTGCAAACTGCATAAATACCCAAAACTGCCTTAATTTAACCATCGCATGCTATCTTTATTAAAAAAGCGGTTCGTGAAAATTAGCAATATACTAATCTAAAATGCTATATTTTAATGTATTACTGTATATGGTGATGTATTCATATGATAATAATGTACGTCTGCTTCTTAGAATTATACTTGATATAAATTGTGTTGTATAATAATGATATGCAAACCTACGATACCGATATTTTAATCAATAACATTTAATTATAAAATCACAGTACTTATTCCTCCGAAACCAATCTAAAAATTCGATTCTTTCATTTCATAGTATATTTGAATCCTTATAAATAATATCCTCCAAAAGCATTTTAAAAGAGGACTTAAAGGAAATTTTATGGATAAAGTATTAAAAGGGCAGCTATTTATTGTAGATGAGTTTGAATATATACAAGGAACTGATCTGGAAAAGGAATTTGATAAAATAGAATTCTACGAAGAATATGCCTTAACCAAAGGTTCTATTGTTGCAGAAGCAAACAGTAAAAACCTTCGTTTTAATATTGAACTGGGAAAAGAATTTCAGGGTAGTCATTTTGTAGGCGATCTGCATGTCGATCAGACTATAATGGGGGAAATAGAATACGGCACAGATACCCATACATCCAAATCGCAGGTAAGCGGTCATTACAAAATAACTAAAAATAATGGCATTATCATAGCCGGAATCTGGGAATACCCCGATGGTATAAAAGAGTATTGCTGGATAGAACTGGCATAGAAACTTATTTATTGTACAGTTGCCTTGAAGGCAACTTTGCCTCCAAAAAAATTAAATTTTGGGTAGATGCAGCGTATGAAACAAAAAAATGTCCTATATTGTGGGCTAAAATTCGCCCATTATGGTAGGACAAGAAATAATAGAAGGCTGCATACGCAAAAACAGAGTAGCGCAAGAAACGCTATATAAAGAGCTATCACCTAGAATGATGGCCATCTGTTATCGCTTTTCTCACAACAGAGAAGACGCGGAAGATATGCTGCAGGAAGGTTTCATAAAAGTCCTCACGCAGATACACACTTTCGAAAATAAAGGTCCGGTAGAAGCATGGGTAAGAAGGATTATTGTATACACCTGCATCAATTACCTTAAGAAACACCGTAAGCTAGATGATATTGTAGATCTGTCTTACGTTTCAGATGTTTCGCTTTACAACGAAAATACTGTAACAACTGCCTTGCAAGGAAAACAAATACTGGAATGTGTAAGAACATTACCAATAGGTTACAGAACCGTTTTCAACTTATTTGCACTGGAAGGATATAGTCACAAAGAGATTGCTGAGATGCTGAGCATTGGCGAAAGCACCAGCAGAAGTCAGTACACAAGAGCTAAAACAATGCTGGAAAGCATATTGATAGATAAGGGCATAGTAGAGCCTGCTAAAAAAGCAAAATCTGCGTAGAAGTAATCCTTGTTTACGTTTAACAATGGTTGCTTCTTCATTTATTTTAAGATGAATTGAATTTTACAGCACTAAATGATTATTGACGATAACAAGGAATTTGAATTAGAGGACTTTCTAAACGAAGAACTGGAGTACAGCAGAATGACTCCATCCGCTGACGTTTGGGATAGGATTA
>CANFLJ010000234.1 GCA_947447815.1 Chitinophagaceae bacterium
AATAACAATTTAATTGAAGATGTGATGTTATCTTTTATCCTATTTAGGTTCTCCAAATTAGAGAGATTCTTAACTTCCATTTTATTAAATATTTATGCTTTTTAAATTGTCCTTAACAGTACAAAGTTGAGATTGTTAAAGCATATTCTATTTATCTTTTTTAAAAAAATATTGCTTAATTTCAATTATATGTAATAAAGCATGGAAATGCTTAAGTTATACTACATCTAATTGCAATAAATTATTTAATCGTTATAAAAAAATGTAATTAAAGCACACAAGTTTAACAATTAATTTGTGTGCAGAATAAGCAATTAGATATAAAAATTTTAAAAAAATCACAATCATTTTTTACTTATTGAATTTATGGTTACTGATTTAGAGATTTGTATAGCTATATTGCAGACCATTATTTTTGCAATTACACATGATTAGTTTAACCTTATTTATTATAGTACTTACTACAGCTGTTTCTTTCATTTCTTTCTCCAATGAAATATGGATGAACAAGCTAATTTTTCACCCACCTTCTATTCATGGAAATAAAGAGTGGTATAGGTTTGTTACTTGTGGGTTTATTCATGCCGATATTCCACATTTACTCTTTAATATGTATTCCTTCTATTTATTTGGAAGTGCAATAGAACTCTTCTTTAAAGATACATTTGGAGATAGGTGTTATTTTATATTTTTATTATTATATATCACCTCCTTAATTGCTTGTCTTATTCCCACCTATTATAAACAGATCAATAACTACAATTATTATAGTTTAGGTGCTTCTGGAGCAGTTTCGGCAATTGTGTTTGTTTATATTTTTATAGCGCCTATGCAAAATATTGAACCAATGTTTATCCAAATAAAAATTCCTGCGTTTATTTTTGGTATAATTTATCTTGCTGTTTCTGCCTATTTATCTAAGAAAGGAAATAGCAATATCAATCATTCAGCGCATTTGTGGGGTGCAGTTTATGGAATTATATTTTTTATAATTGTTTGTAAAATAAACAGCAAATTCAATCCTGTAAGCAACTTTTTAATGCAACTGGATGGCTTTTTCTATAATGTAAAACACTTCTTTAACAGGTAAGTATATTTATTGTTAGGTGGTTTGATATTCTACTTAACTTTATCGTCTTAATTAACTGATTTTATTTACTGAATCCATAATAACGATTGTATGAAACATTTTAAATTTTATGAAAAAAAGGATGTTCTTCACTTTACTAAAGTAAGAAAGTTCGAAACTAAGCTGGGAGAGAGAGTGAAAGTGCTGGAAGACATCCATAACATGGAGCTTTCTTTGCAGAAGTCTACCGCTAAGTTTGTTATTTTAGGTATTAGCGAAGATATTGGCGTAAAAGCTAACTATGGAGTAGGTGGTACCAGTACATCCTGGGTGCCTTTTATTAATTCTTTTTTGAATACCCAGAGCAACGACTTTCTGGATGGTCAGGAAATACTGCTTTTAGGTAATTTCGACTTCTCCGAAGTAGAAAGATTAATTGATGCTAATGCCCATGACGAAGAAGAAAGAATAGAAGCTTACCGTCATGCAGTAAATATGATTGATACCGAAGTGGAACAGATTATTCATCTAATTACCCAAAATAAAAAAGTTCCCATTGTTATTGGTGGCGGTCACAATAATGCATATCCATGTATTAAAGGCTCTGCAAAGGGATGGCATAAAGCTGGCGTTATAGAACTTCCGCAGATAAATGCAGTTAATCTGGATGCACATGCAGACTATAGACCTTTGGAAGGTCGTCATAGTGGCAATGCTTTTCATTATGCGGATGAAGATGGATACCTGGAAAAGTATTTTGTAGTTGGTCTACACGAAAATTACCTTCCTCAAAGTACCTGGATAGAATTTGTCAATAATCCATTTACTGATTGCGTTACTTATGAAGATATTTTTATTCATGAGAAACAGGATTTTATGCAAGCCATAGCTACTGCAGTTACTTTTACCGAAGATACCTTAACGGGTATCGAGGTAGATCTTGATTGTATCGAAAATACACTTTCAAGCGCTATTAGTCCGGTGGGCGTTTCTCCAAATCAGGCTCGTCAGTACATTAGTTTGTGCGCTTCCGATGCTATGCCGGCCTATCTGCATATCTGCGAAGGTGCTTCCGAAATGCATAATGGTCAAAAAAGTAGTACTACAGGAAAATTAATAAGCTATCTGGTAAGCGACTTTGTAAAAGGGGTTCTTGCTGGTATTGCTGATTAGATAATTACTATAATATTTAAAAAATTGTTAGAAATAGTATTAAAATTGACTATAATATCCCTTTTCGCAATCGTTATAGTAATAAATTTCTTAATATTTTGTAACCTATAGAATAAATAGAATATATTTGTCTTCTCGATTGATAGGTTTTACAGTAGCAAAACTGTAAAACCTATTTTTAAACACTAATACTCTATAAAAAAGGTGGGTTATTAGGTTGTGAATATTAATCGGTATGACAAGACTTTGGATTTTTAATTTATTAATAAAGAAAAATTGGGACAAAAATTACACATATTATCAGAAATTATAGAAAATAAATCTATCGAAGAAGCTTTAATTGCTTTAGAAGAACAGTCCTCTGGTGCTATTACTTTTTCTACCAGCTTTAGTTTCGAAGATCAGGTAATACTGCATCATATTCTTACTACTATTCCTGATGCTGTAAAAATATTTACGCTGGACACAGGCAGATTGTTTCCCGAAACATACTCAGTTTGGAGCAGTACCAATGCTCGTTACAATACTTCCATCAAAGCTTATTATCCCAATAACGATTTGCTGGAAACTTTTATTCAGGAAAACGGTCCTAACTCTTTTTATGAGTCGGTGGATAACAGAAAATCATGTTGTCATATAAGAAAGGTAGAGCCTTTGCAAAGAGCATTAAAAGATAACAAAGTTTGGATTACTGGATTGCGTGCAGAACATTCTCCTGCTCGTCAGGATTTGAATATAATTGAATGGGATGAAGCGAATAAGATCATCAAATACAATCCTTTATTACACTGGTCTACCAAGGAGGTGAAGGAATATATAGATACTAATAATATTCCATACAATTCCTTACACGACAAGGGATTTATTAGCATAGGTTGTGCTCCTTGTACCCGCGCTATCAAAGAAGGCGAAGACTTTAGGGCTGGTAGATGGTGGTGGGAAGATAATAGCAAAAAAGAATGTGGTTTACACAGTAAATAAATTATAATAACAGAATAAATTAAGCATGAGTAATAACAAGGCAAAGTATAGTCTGGATTATTTAGAGCAACTTGAATCGGAAGCTATTTATATCATGAGGGAAGTAGCGGCACAATTTGAGCATCCTGCGTTACTTTTTAGTGGGGGCAAGGATTCCATTGTGTTGGTTCATCTTGCTTTGAAGGCTTTTAGACCAGGTAAGTTCCCTTTTCCATTAGTGCATATTGATACTGGTCACAATTTTACGGAAGCACTGGAATATAGAGATAATCTGGCCGAAAAAATAGGAGAGAAGTTAATCGTTAGAAAGGTAGAAGATACTATTAAAGCACAGAACCTTACAGAACCTAAAGGGAAGTTTGCCAGTAGGAATGCTTTACAAACATTTACACTGTTAGATACCATTAATGAGTTCAAATTTGATGCCTGTATTGGCGGTGCAAGAAGAGATGAGGAGAAGGCTAGGGCTAAAGAAAGAATATTCTCGATAAGAGATGAGTTTGGTCAGTGGAATCCTAAGTTGCAAAGACCAGAAATATGGAATACCTACAATGGCAAGATACATAAAGGGGAAAATGTTAGGGTATTTCCTATCAGTAACTGGACAGAGCTGGACATCTGGAATTATATAAAGAAAGAAAATATCGCTTTGCCTTCCATTTATTTCTCGCATGATAGAGAAGTGCTGGAACATGAAGGACAACTAGTGGCAATGTGCGAATTTATTAAGCGAGAGCCTACTGATGTTGTTAGTATCAAAAGAGTGCGTTACCGTACCGTTGGCGATATGACCTGTACTGCAGCAGTAGAGTCGGTGGCTAATAG
>CANFLJ010000235.1 GCA_947447815.1 Chitinophagaceae bacterium
GTATACCAATAGTGGGGTGTATACATTTGATAGCTTGAATGCAAAGGGTTGTGATAGTTTAACTACACTGAATTTAACCATCAATCAGCCTACTACTGCTACAATTAATAAAACAGCCTGTAGCAGTTACACATGGCATGGTACAACGTATACTAATAGTGGGGTGTATACATTCGATAGCTTAAATGCAAAGGGCTGTGATAGTTTAACAACGATTAACTTAATAATCAATCAACCTACTATTGCAACAATAAATAAAGTTACATGTGGTAGCTACACATGGCATGGTACAACGTATGCCATTAGTGGGGTGTATATATTTGATAGCTTAAATTCAAAGGGCTGTGATAGTTTAACTACACTGAACTTGACTATTGGGATTCCTCCTGTTGGTATTACTTTCAATCAAAGTAGTTGTGATAGTGTAGTGTATAATAATATAGTATATAAAAGTAGTATTAGCTTTATGGATACTATAAAAAGTGAACTGGGTTGCGATAGTATTTATACAGCAGTAAATATCGTAATCAATAATATTAGTATTTCTGGAGGCATTTATCATCCTTCTAAGGGGTATGTGATTTCTACGGTATCTACTACAATGTCGGGCAATGTTTCTGCAAATGCCGTGTCTAATGGTAGCTATTTGTTTAATTGTATTCCTACATCCTCTTTCGAATCAATCAGGCAGTATAAGAATAATGATATAAATAAAGCTAATGGAGTAACCACTTTGGATGTTGCATTAGTTCAAAGTCATATACTACAGAAGAGTGTATTAAATTCTCCTTACAAAATAATTGCAGCAGATGTAAACGGTGATGGTAAGGTAAGTACATTGGATATTGTTTATATCAAAAGATTAATTCTTGGTTTAGATACTACATTTATCAAAACAACAGGAGGGGAGAAGAGGCTTTGGACTTTTGTAGATAGTAGCTTTGCTTTTGCGACACCTTCCAGCCCTTTCCCTTACAGAGATAGTATCAGCCATTCTGCACTTACTAGTACTAAAGCACATCAGACCTTTATTGGCTGTAAATTGGGTGATGTAAACTGGGATTGGAACCCTGCTCTAGCAAAGCCTAGTATAAATGAAACGAAAACTGTAGAGCTTTCTTACGCTATTACTAATGCATACCCGTCTTACGCTTTGGGTGCTGCTGACGAGCTGCGAATACCGATAAAGGTGAAGAACTTTAAAGAACTATTGGGACTGCAATACACTTTAAATTTTGATCCTTCTAAACTGAAATGGGTGGGTATTAATAATAAAGTGCTGAATGTGGAAGTAGGTACAAGTCATGCAGCTGAAGGAAAGGTAAGTTTCCTTTGGGTGGATATAAAAAGTGAAGTAAAGACATTGGAAGATGGAAGTATACTTTTTGAACTGGTGTTTGAGAGAACAGGCAAGGAGGCAATGGAAAATCCACTTAGTTTGGATGGAAGTGTGACTGCCGTGGCAGCATATGATAAAGAATTTGGGCTGCATGATATAGTGCTTAATAAGTTGGAAAGCATTCAAACTTTACAATTGGAAAGTTGGGTGGTTGCGCCAAACCCTACCAAGGATGGAGTGATACATGTGCAGATGAACCTTAAAGATAAGAAGACTGTAGTATTTAGATTAATAGACAATACCGGTAAGCTTCTTTTGATTAAGCAGGTGGAAGGAATAAAGGGTGCTAATCGATTTACTTTGAGAGAAGTTACTGTGCCAAATGGTATCTACTTTCTTCAAGCTGTAGGGCTTGATGGAGTGAAGCGGATAATAATTGACAATTGAAAATGGTTAAATTAATACATAAACTACACCAATAAAAAAGAGCAACTAATGAACGTGATTTATATTCATTAGTTGCTCTTTTGCTGTACTAAAAGTTTAACTAGGCAAAGGGTAGTTTTACCACTTTTGCTTTGATAGGCGTATTTCTTATTGCTATAAATATTTCGGAATCAATACTGCTATTAGCAGTAGTTACATAGCCTAGCCCAACTGCTTTGCCAAGGGTAGGCGATTGGGTACCACTGGTAACGGTACCAATGGTTTCCCCTACTGCATTCTTTATCAGATAATCGTGACGAGGAATGCCACGGTCTACCATTTCGAAAGCAATGAGCTTGCGGCTTACACCTGCTTGTTTCTGTGCCTGTAAAATTTCTTTAGCGGTAAAGTCTTTGGTAAACTTAGTAATCCATCCCAGACCAGCCTCTAATGGAGAGGTGGTATCGTTTATATCATTGCCATACAGGCAGTAACCCATTTCCAGACGGAGGGTATCTCTTGCGCCAAGTCCTATCGGTTTTAGCCCCACAGGGCCACCTACGCTAAGGATAGTATCCCAGATAATATTGGCAGCATCATCCTTGTCTTCAAAGTATATTTCAACTCCACCAGAGCCGGTATAACCGGTAGCACTGATCACTACATTATCAATCCCTGCAAACTTTCCTTTTACAAAAGTGTAGTACTTAAGGTTCATAATATCTACCTCGGTAAGAGGTTGCAATATCTTGCAGGCATTAGGCCCCTGAATGGCTAGTAAGCAGGTTTTATCGCTGATGTTTTGCAGTTCTACATTGTTGGTATTGTGCGCATTTACCCAATTCCAGTCTTTGTCTAGATTGCCAGCATTTACTACCAGCATGTACACTTTATTTTGTTCGATGCAGTATACAATCAGATCGTCTACAATGCCGCCTTCTTTGTTTGGGAAGCAACTATATTGTGCCTGTCCATCTACTAGTTTGGCAGCATCGTTGGAACAGATTCTTTGTATCAGCTCCAGCGCATTATCTCCCTTCAATAAAAACTCGCCCATATGACTTACGTCAAATATTCCGGCATTGTTTCTTACGGTAGCATGCTCGTCGTTGATTCCTGAATAACTAATAGGCATATTGTACCCTGCAAATTCGGCCATTTTAGCACCAAGCGCAAGATGTTTGTGTGTGAAAGGAGTATTTTTCATTGTAATAATAATAATTGGACAAATATAATTGGATGAACCGTAGCAGCTTGAAAAAGATATAGACATCTCCTAAACAATAAAGAGCTACCCATAAGAGTAGCTCTTTATTGTTAATATGTAAATAGAGCACTTATTCAAACTTGCATTTACTTAGTGCCTTGTATTCTCTATTGCCTCTTTGCCTATTGCCTCTTTGCCTCCTTGCCCGTTTAAGACAATTGCAATTCCTTGGTAATTGCATGTATTCTAGCTTCCAGTTCGGCAAACTTTTCATCAAATTCTTCTTTGTTGTTTAGCTTAGTATTCACGCTAAAGTAGAATTTAATTTTAGGTTCTGTTCCACTAGGTCGAGCAGATATTTTGCTGCCATCTTCGGTAATAAACTGCAGTACATTGCTCTTAGGTAAACCAGTTTCCCAGCTTTCGCCGCTTTCAAAATCTTTGCCTATCTGAAGTTCATAATCCAGCAATTCTACTACTGGACTACCATTGATAGTAGCAGGAGGATTGCTACGATAACCAGCCATCATATCCGCAATTTCTTTCTGACCATTCATGCCTTTCTTGGTTACGCTAATCAGGGTTTCGTAGTAGAAACCATATTGAATATAAAGCTCAATCATCTTATCGAATAAAGTACGGCCATTTTCTTTTTCTACTGCTGCCATTTCGCACAACAATGCTACTGCACTGATGGCATCCTTATCACGCACTTTATCGCCAATCATCAAGCCAAAGCTTTCTTCGCCACCGATAATATAGTTTTCGTCATTCTCTTTCTCTCTTAATAGAGAAGCAATCCATTTAAATCCGGTCAGTACATTGTAACAGGAAATATCGTTTTGTTTTGCTACTTCATTAATCATATTGGTAGTAACGATGGTAGAAATTACCATGTCGTTATCCTGAGCAAGTCCTTTCTTTTTACGCGCTTCAATCATATATGCAAAAGCAAGTACTGCAGTCTGATTACCATTCATCAGTACCCATTCTCCCTTATGATTTTTTACACCAACTCCTACACGGTCACTATCAGGATCGGTACCCAGCAGGATGTCAGCATCCAGTTCTTTA
>CANFLJ010000236.1 GCA_947447815.1 Chitinophagaceae bacterium
TATTATTTCTTTTTCTTAAACATTTCCAGCATTCTGTCGGTTACTACAAATCCACCAACTACGTTTAGTGTACCTAGAATTACCGCTAAAAATCCAAGAATCAATGCAATATAATTATCACTTTGAGCAGAACCCATTACAATAATTGCACCTATAATTACTACACCATGTATGGCATTTGCTCCACTCATTAATGGAGTATGCAATACACTTGGTACTCTACCGATAACTTCTATTCCTAAAAATATCATCAGTATTACTATGTAAAACATTTCCTGATGGTTGTGAACGCCTCTTAGTATGTGTTGTATAAGTTCCATAATTTCTAATTAGTTAATTATTAATTGATTAAAGCAGCAACTCTTTCGTTTACTATTTTAGTTTGATGGGTAATGCAACAACCCTTTACTATATCATCTTCAAAGTTGAGGTTTAATTCTCCTTCTTTAGTAAGAATCAACTGCATAAAGTTCAGTACGTTTTTACCGTACATTTTACTTGCATCGAAAGGCATGCCACCCGGAAGATTACTATTACCTACAATAGTTACTCCATTAGGGGTAAGTATCTGTTCGTTGTTTTTAGTAAGTGGCGTATTGCCTCCTGTAGCAGCAGCAAGATCTATAATTACACTACCATTCTTCATGCTTTGTATCATCGCTTCTGTAATAAGTAGCGGCGCTTTTTTGCCTGGTATCTGAGCAGTAGTTACAATAATATCTGCTTTCTGTACAGCTTCTGCTATACGAGCTTGTTGCTTTTGTTTGTACTCTTCACTTTGTTCTACGGCATATCCACCTGCTTTGCTGGCATCGGCAGCACCTTCTACTTCTACAAATTTTGCACCAAGACTCATTACTTCTTCTTTCACTGCAGGGCGTGTATCAAATACTTCTACTACAGCTCCCAATCTTCTGGAAGTAGCTACAGCCTGCAGTCCAGCAACGCCTGCACCCAGTATCAACATTTTTGCCGGAGGTATGCTACCTGCTGCAGTCATAAACATAGGGAAGTATCTTGGAAATAAAGTAGAAGCCAGCAATACGGCTCTATAACCAGCTATATTGGCCTGACTACTCAGTACATCCATACTCTGTGCACGGGTAGTACGAGGTATCATATCCATACTAAAGGTAGTTGCCGACTTACCGTTCCAGGTATTGATTTGAGCAAAGTTGAATAGTGGTTGAAAGATTCCAACCAAAGCAACATTTGCTTTTACTTTACTGATGTCCGATTCAGTCAATGCATTAATGGAGTAGATGATATCGCTTTGTTGCAATACCTCCTCTCTTGATACCACTTTTATACCTTTGGCAGTATAGGCATCATTGGCTGCAAAAGCATTCGCTCCTGCGCCTTCTTCCATTAATACCTGTATATTCTTTTTAATTAAAACCTCGGCCTGTTCAGGCAAGAGAGAAACCCTGTTTTCACCTACGGGTTCTTTAAGTATTCCTGCAATCATTTAGAGCAATTTTGAAGTGCGAAAATATGTTTTATATACTAGCTACAACATTAATAATGCGTAATCGATATCATTACTTTTGTCATAAAAGATAGTGACAAATATCACTATTAATATTGAATAACGAACAGTTGTTTGTTTTTAAATTCCTTACGAAGGAAAACGATCCCAATAAAAAACAAATCAATAGTGGTGGTTACCTGTGGGTGATGCTGCACATATTGCCATGCTTCTTCCATCTCTTTACTCCAGTGGATATCATCCAGAATAATGATGGTCTGATCGTTGCTATGACTCAGTATCTGCTCAAAATATCTTACTGTTGGCTCGTATCGATGATTGCCATCCAGAAAAGCAAAATCAATGGTATTCAGTTCTTTTAATCGGGCAGGCAAGGTTGTATCAAAATTACCTTCTGTCAAGGTGATATTTTCCAGCTTAAGTTGCGAAAAGTTTCCTTTTGCCTTGGCAGCAACAGCACCTGAACCTTCAAAAGTATACACCGAAGCATTGGTATTGCCCGAAGCAAGATAACTACTGGTAATACCCAGAGAAGTACCTAACTCAATGATTGTTTTTGGCTGATAGTAATTAACCATTCTGAACAATAACTGCGCATACTTTTTGGGCTTGAGCGATGAGTAGGCAATGGCAGAAACTGAACGCTCTTTAGTTTTATTTAATTTAGAACCTGCACCAAAATCTTCTACGGTAATAGTGGATTTATCTTCCAGCATTTTTCTTCTTACAAACTCAATACCACTATAACAATAGAACTTTCTTTTATCATTCAACACCTCTCTTATAAAAGTGTATACAAAAGGAGAGTGTGTACCATGTCCTTTGCCATTTAAAGCACTTATCCGATACTTAAAATAGCGCCAGATTAATTGAAAGTTGTTATACATTAAGTAATTAAAAATTAAAAATTAAGAATTAAGAATAGAATACATGCCCGAGATAATAAATATGCGTGATGTAAACTTGTCCCATTCCTTGTATTCATTATCAAATTATCTCATTATCAAATTAGCTAATTAGTGTTTCTCCCACCTTTCTATGCTAAAATCAAAAGGATGTTTTTCGTCTTTATAAAAATCTACAGAACTTACTTTCTTCCATTCATCGTTATTTAATACAGGAAAGAAAGTATCTCCATCCATAGTAGTATGAATTCGGGTAAGGTATACCGTATTTGCAACTGGTAATGCCTGACGATATATATCTCCTCCACCGGCTATAAAGATTTCTTTGTATTGTTTTTCTTTTGCCAATGCAACAGCCTCTTCTATCGATGCTACAGTTTCTGCACCCTCAAACTGCCAGTCTTTATTTCGGGTAATCACTACATTTATTCGTCCGGGTAACGTTTTGTTTCCCAGAGATTCAAAGGTCTTTCTACCCATTGCCACTACCGAACCCCAGGTAGTTGCTTTAAAAAACTTAAGATCATTTGGCAGGTAGCAAAGCAATTCATTGTTTTTGCCAATTGCATTATTCTCTGCCGCCGCAACAATGATTTTTATATTCATACTATTTTAATTAGCTAATTAGCTAATTTGCTGATTAGCTAATCAAGAAACGCTCAATTGTTTGTCTATTTATCCCCTTTTATTAATCCTGTATCTAATAATCCACAATTCATTTTGTATTCATTAGCACATTAGCTAATGATCGAATTAGCTAATTAATTATACAGCTACTGCTGCTTTAATTCCCGGATGACATTGATAATTTTCCAACGTAAAGTCTTCGTATTTAAAACTAAATATATCTTTTACTTCGGGATTAATCTTCATTGTTGGTAATGGAAATGGCGTTCTGCTCAACTGCAGATTGGCCTGATCCAGGTGATTGCTGTACAGGTGTACATCGCCAAAGCTATGCACAAAATCGCCGTATTGCAATCCACATACCTGCGCTATCATCATCGTTAATAAAGCATAGGAAGCAATATTAAAAGGAACCCCCAGAAAAACATCAGCACTACGCTGATACAACTGACAACTTAGCTTACCATCGGCTACATAAAACTGAAATAAACTATGGCAAGGCATTAGCGCCATCTGTGGAAGTTCGGATACATTCCAGGCACTTACAATCATCCTTCTGCTGTCGGGATTATTTTTTATCTGATGTACAACGTCTACAATCTGATCGTATACTTTGCCATCGGCTCCCTGCCAGCTCCTCCATTGTTTGCCATATACAGGTCCAAGATCGCCTTGTTCGTTTGCCCATTCGTCCCAGATACCTACCCCATTATCTTTTAAGTATTTGATATTGGTATCGCCCTGCAAAAACCAGAGTAATTCATGTATGATACTCTTCAGGTGTACTTTTTTGGTGGTAACCAAAGGAAAGCCTTCCTGAAGATTGAAGCGCATCTGATACCCAAAACAACTGATAGTCCCCGTTCCGGTACGGTCTTCTTTCTTCACCCCATGGTGAAGTATATGTTGTAATAACTGATGATACTGTTGCATAATTGCAAAGTAAATGTTCCTATCCCAATATTTGTATAGTTGGCGGAAAGGAAAAGCCTTTTGTTGATAAAAAGAAGAA
>CANFLJ010000237.1 GCA_947447815.1 Chitinophagaceae bacterium
CAATCCCACAAAAAATAGTACTGCCACTAAAGTCCAATGTTCTAGCTTGTATCATGATTATTGTTTTAAGATTTAAAATCCTAAATTAATCATTCATGAATTGAACGCTCCCTAATATCTATCTCATACATGAGACCTTGTATTTATTTCTCTTTTTCATTCTTAATTATTTTACTTTGTCGCTATGAATCAGCATATACCACTGGCAGAGAGAATGCGTCCTATGCAAATAGATGATCTGGCTGGTCAGGAGCACCTGACTGGTAAGGGAAGTATTCTGCGTAAAGCTATAGAGCAAAAGAGTATTCCTTCCATGATTCTTTGGGGGCCTCCGGGAGTGGGTAAGACTACTATTGCCAACATTATAGCGCAGACGGTACAACTCCCCTACTTTCAACTGAGCGCTATTAGTAGTGGTGTGAAAGATATCAGAGAAGTAATAGAAAAGGCGGCTGATTTAAAGAACGTTATTCTATTTATAGATGAGATTCATCGTTTTAATAAGAGTCAACAGGATGCATTGCTTGGCGCTGTGGAACGCGGCACTATTACCTTAATAGGTGCCACTACAGAGAATCCTTCCTTTGAAGTAAACTCTGCCTTACTTAGCAGGTGTCAGGTATATGTACTAAAAGCATTGACCGAAACGGATCTGGTAAATCTGCTGCAACAAGCCCTTACTAAAGATGTACAATTAAAAGAATATTCAATTGAATTGCAGGATACTGCAGCACTCATTAATATATCGGGTGGTGATGCAAGGAAACTATTGAATCTGCTGGAGTTGGTAGTAGTCTCTTCTATTACTGAACAGAATAGATTGGTAACTATTACCGATAAGCTGGTGATGGAAGTGGCGCAGGCTAAAATTGCATTGTATGATAAGAGCGGTGAGCAGCATTACGACATAATTTCTGCTTTTATAAAAAGTATGAGAGGCAGTGATCCTAATGCAGCTGTATACTGGCTTGCCCGAATGATAGAGGGTGGCGAAGATGTACTGTTTATAGCGAGAAGGATGCTGATATTTGCATCGGAAGATATTGGCAATGCAAATGCGAATGCACTGCTCCTAGCCAATGCTACTTTTGATGCAGTGCATAAAATAGGTTACCCCGAAGCAAGGATTATATTATCCCAATGTGCAACCTATCTTGCCTCCTCTCCTAAAAGTAATGCATCGTACATGGCCATTAATACTGCCTTGCAACTAGTGAAACAGCATGGCGATTTATCGGTACCACTTCATATAAGAAATGCCCCTACCAACCTGATGAAGCAAATGGATTATGGCAAAGGATATCAGTACGCTCACGACTATGAGGGCAACTTTGTAGCACAGGAATTTCTGCCGAAAGAAATTAGTGGCACTAAGCTGTTTAACCCTGGAAATAATGCAAGGGAGAATGAGCTAAGGAAGTTTTTGAAGGATAAATGGAAGGAGAAGTATGGATATTAAGATCGTTCAAGGCGTTCAAGGTGTTTAAAACGTTCGACGGAATACATCGTGAGTCGTGAATCGTGAGAGGGGATCGTTTAAAACCTTCAAAAAGTTTAAAACATTTAACGGAAAACACAAGGTCACTTATAATGAAATTTAATTGTTTTTAGGTTCTGTTCTTTAATATTATACAAACCAATACGTTGATTTGTCATTAAAATAATCAACATATTTGCAATTTTAATGGATGTTTTTTATGATAAAGTTTGTATATTGAAGAGATTTCTGTTATTTAGTGCCTGATTATACCGTACAATTGCCGTTTTTACTATTTTTACAATAACATACACCTTCAAGCAGCATTTTAGTAAATGAAGCTATCTATTACAAATAACAGTTTTAATGATAACTTTTCCGAAAGGGAGATTATCAATGGCTGTTTGAAAGGTAATGTGAAGTTTCAGAAGATTTTGTTTGAGACCTATTCTGGTAAGTTTATGACTGTTTGTCTACGGTATGCTACCGATCAGATGCAGGCAGAAGACATGCTTCAGGATGCTTTCATCAGAATTTTCAACCATTTAGAACAATATAAATCGGAAGGATCTTTTGAAGGCTGGATGAGGCGGATTGTTGTAAATGTTGCTCTTAAAACTATACAGAACAAGAAGATCAGTTATTCTACTGATGAAGATGCAGGCGGACAGATACCAGATAATAGTACCGATGCCCCCAGTCATTTATCGGAAGGTGAATTACTAAATCTGATTAAGAAGTTGCCACCAGGTTATCGGATCATCTTTAACTTGTATGCGATAGAAGGATATAGTCATGATGAAATAGGAGAAATGCTAAACATAAAAGCGAGTACCAGTAGAAGTCAGTTAGTGAAGGCTCGGAAAATGTTGCAACAACAGATAATTAACTTGCAAAAAATTGCAGTATAATGATAGATAAGCAATTTGATAATTTTTTCAAAGAAAAGCTCCAAAGCTATTCTGCTCCTGTCCCAGAGGACATGTGGAGTAGGATTGCACAGGATAAAAGGAAAAAGAGACCAGTAGTATTCTGGTTCTCTAAAACTGCTTATGGCATCTATACAGTGGTAGCCGCCCTGATGATTATTGGTGGAGTTGCGGCATGGAATCAAATCAATGAAGCCCCTGCAAATGCTCAAACGACCATTGGCAAACAAGAAAAGACGCAACCAATTACTAAAAACAACCAATCAGCTAGCGATCATTCCACTAGTGCCATTGAAGCAAATAAAGCTACTGCAATTGCTAATAGTAGCTCATTAAATACCCATACAGAGACCGTAAAAGAAACAGAACATCACACTGAGCCTATTATTAACAAAGAAAAAAGTTCTGAATCCGATCATTCAATTTCAATAAATACTGCTAAAAAAGCAATTAAAAACGCCACTAATAAAGAAACTTTAGGATATAAGAATAAAGTAGTAGGCAATAAAGCAACTCAAGCCACTACCAATATAACTGCATCGAACAAGGTGAGTGGTACAAATGCTGATGGAGATGAATTAACTGCAGTTACCAATTCTGAAGAAGACAATCTGGAAATAAGACCTTACAATGAATTATCGACTGTTGCTATGAACAGTTCCAAATTTAATCTAGGCAATATCAACATTAAGCTTAGTAATCCTAAACAATTCTCTTGTCCTGAGAATAATAAACATGTAGACAGAGACTGGTATTTAGAAGTGTATGGATCGCCTGAGTACACGTTTAAGAGTATAGTAAACAAAGGAAGTACCGACAATTATCTGGTAAAGAAAGATAGTGCAGAATCGATGATGATGGGATATAGTTTTGGATTGAGACTAATGAAAAACATTACTAATAACATTTACTTCAAGACGGGAGTACAGTATACAGAATACAATGAAAACTTCTCTATACAAAGAGAAAATGAACATAAAATAACAACGGTAGTTACCAATAAAATTGTTTCAAGACCACAAGGAGATACCACTATATCGGACACCAGCATATTTACGCAGGTTGGTTATAGCTACAATAAAACAGTTAACCAATATCGAAATATAGAAATACCGCTATTAGTAAGCTTCCGTAATGAAGGTATAGAAGGTCCATGGAACTGGTCTTTATCTGCTGGGGTTATTTTAAACGCCTACTCCTGGAGTGATGGCAACACAATTGATACTTCTTTGGGTATTGTTTCGATCAATTCAAAAGGATCAAATTCTGTGTATACTAATTCTACATTAGGCGTTAGTCTGATGATGGCGGCAAGTATAGAAAGAAAGCTGGATGGAAAGTGGACAGCATTTGCTGAGCCTTATTTCAGATATGGAATTTCGAATGAGATAATTAGCAAATTTCATTTTGAAGAGCGATTTAATTCAGCAGGATTAACATTTGGTTTACGTTATAAATTTGGTAACAAGCAGCGATAATAAGAATAAAAGTATCTAAACGTTTAAATGGGTATGATGAAGTATAGTTGGATAATTTTTTTAATGGTTGTAGGGATAGTCTCTTGTAAAAAGGAGTATTCTTCGGGTTTTATTGTTGATCATACACTTCAGATCAATGATACAAC
>CANFLJ010000238.1 GCA_947447815.1 Chitinophagaceae bacterium
ACATTTCAAAACTGATAAGTATCGGTTGTTCTATTGATAATGGTCATTTTTTATGAATGGCTCAGAAGATAGTTTTGTTCCATATTTCATATTAAAAATAAACAATAAATTAGGAAATTATGGAAACGCTTGTAAAAACAGAAAACAAAATAGCAGCTCCGGCAGACCCTATAGCAACAACCATAATGGATGGTAATGAGGCAGCTGCCTACGTTGCCTACAAAACCAGCGAGGTTTGTGCTATTTACCCTATTACTCCTTCTTCTACCATGGGAGAATGGGCTGATGAATGGAGTGCTAAAGACATTAAAAACATTTTTGGAAACGTACCTAAAGTAGTAGAAATGCAGAGCGAAGCAGGTGCTGCAGGAGCTATCCACGGTGCATTGCAAGGTGGTACATTAGCAGCAACATTTACCGCATCTCAGGGTTTATTGCTGATGATTCCTAACATGTATAAAATAGCAGGTGAACTTACTCCTACTGTTTTTCACATTGCAGCAAGATCATTAGCATATCATGCATTATCTATCTTTGGAGACCACAGTGATGTGATGTCTGTAAGAGGTACAGGTTTCGCTATGTTGTTTGGCAATAATGCACAGGAAGCTATGGATATGGCTTTGATTGCACATTCCACTACCCTTAAAGCAAGAATTCCTTTCTTAAATATATTCGATGGTTTCAGAACGTCTCATGAACTATCAGAAGTAGAAATTTTACCAGATAATGCTATCACTCAAATGATGGATCAGGAAGCTATCCGTTTGCTTAGAAACAGAGCATTATCTCCTAATCATCCTATGATTAAGGGTACTGCACAAAATTCAGACGTATACTTCCAGAACAGAGAAGCTGCAAACAAATACTATGATGCAGTTCCTGATTTTGTAAAAGCAAGCTTTAAAGAATTTGAAAGCTTAACTGGTAGAAAGTATAGCCTATTTGATTATTACGGACATCCAGAAGCAGATCGTATTATCGTTATCACTGGTTCTGCTACCGGTACAGTGATGGAGGCTGTAGACTATATGAATAATAACGGAGAGAAAGTTGGTTTGGTAAACATCCGTTTATTCCGTCCATTCTCTATAGCTGATTTCGTAGATGCAATACCTACTACTGTAAAACAAATTGCAGTATTAGATCGTTGCAAAGAAACTGGTAGTACCGGCGAACCTATGTACATGGATGTGATTAATGCCATAAACGAGCACAACACTATTCATCCTAGAGTAATTGGTGGTCGTTATGGCCTTTCTTCAAAAGAATTTACTCCAGCGATGGTGATGGGAATCTTTGCTGAACTGAAGAAAGAAAAACCAATCAATCACTTCACTATTGGTATTGAAGATGATGTAACTTTCAAGAGCCTTACCTATGATAAACATTTCAATTTAGATAGTCAACATTTATTCCGTGGATTGTTCTTTGGATTAGGTGCTGATGGTACGGTGAGTGCTAATAAAAACTCCATTAAAATCATTGGTAAAAAGACCGACAATTATGTACAGGGATACTTTGTATATGATTCAAAAAAATCTGGTTCTTTAACTACCTCTCACTTACGTTTTGGTAAACAACCAATGCGTTCTGCTTACTTGGTTCAGACAGCTAACTTTATTGCCTGTCACCAGTTTAATTTCTTATTCCAGTTTGATGTATTGCAACTGGCAGCAGAAGGATGTACCTTCCTGTTGAATGCTCCTTATAGCAAAGAAGAAGTATGGTCTAAACTGCCAAGAACTGTTCAGGAAACCATTAAACGTTTGAAGATTCATTTATGGGTAATTGACGCAAATCAGGTAGCTAAAGATTCTGGAATGGGTAACCGTGTGAATACCATTTTACAAACCTGTTTCTTCGCTATCAGTCAGATTCTTCCTAAAGATCAGGCTATCGAAAAAATTAAAGAAGCTATCTACGAAACATACTTTAAGAAAGGCGAAAAGATTGTCAATAAAAACTATGTTGCAGTAGATAACGCAGTGGAAAATTTATTTGAAGTTCCATACGCAGATCTTGAAGTTGGAAATGTAAACATGAACCATTCCTTGACAAATGATGCTCCAGAATTTGTAAGAGATGTACTGGGTGTAATTATATCTGGCAAAGGGGATGATCTTCCTGTAAGTGCCTTCCCTGCTGACGGAGCATTCCCTACTGGTACTACCCGTTGGGAAAAGAGAAATATTGCTGATGAAGTACCTGTTTGGGATGCCGACATGTGTACTCAGTGCGGTAAATGTTTCTTAATCTGTCCACATGCTGCTATACGTCCTAAAGTATACGATAAAGACTTATTACACAGTGCTCCATCTACCTTCAAACATGTAGATCCAATTGGTAAAGAATGGGATAAAACCAAAGAGGCTTATACCCTTCAGGTTTCTACAGAAGACTGTACTGGCTGTAACCTATGCGTAGAATACTGTCCAATGGAAAGTAAGACTAACCCAGGTCATAAAGCTATCAACATGGTAGATAAACTACCTATTCAGGCTGAGGAAATGAAGAACTGGGATTACTTCTTATCATTACCAGAAGTAGACAGATCAAGAGTAAATAAAAATACTGTAAAAGGATCTCAATTCTTCCAGCCTTTATTCGAGTTCTCTGGTGCATGTTCTGGTTGTGGCGAAACTCCATACCTGAAATTATTAACCCAGTTATTTGGTGAAAGAATGATTGTAGCCAATGCTACCGGTTGCTCTTCTATCTTCGGTGGTAATTTACCTACTACTCCTTGGACTACTAATAATGCGGGTGTAGGACCAGCTTGGGCTAACTCCTTATTTGAAGATAATGCAGAGTTTGGTCTTGGACTTAAACTAGCAAGTGATAAGAAAAGAGACTCTGCAATTGCATTGCTCAACAAACTGAAACCAGCAGTTGGTGAAGAGTTTGCAGATAGCATTATCAATGCTACTGAAGTAGATGAGGCAGAGATAAAAACAAAGAATTTATCTATAGCAGAACTAAAAGCTAAACTTTTACAAATAGATAGTCCTGAAGCTAAAAACTTATATGCTATTGCCGACTTCCTGAACGAGAAATCAATGTGGATAGTAGGTGGAGATGGCTGGGCCTATGATATTGGATATGGTGGTTTGGATCATGTATTATCTGCTGGTGTAAACGTAAATATCCTAGTACTGGATACCGAAGTATACTCTAATACAGGAGGACAAAAATCTAAATCTACGCCAATAGGCGCGAGTGCTAAATTCTCTGTAAACGGTAAGATCAATGGAAAGAAAGATCTTGCGATGCAAGCAATTGCACATGGTACTGCCTATGTAGGTCAGATAGCAATGGGATCGAATGATGCACACACTATCAGAACTATACTGGAAGCAGAAGCTTATCCTGGACCATCATTAATCATTGCATACAGTCATTGTATTGCACATGGTATTGAAATGAGTCAGGGTGCACACGAACAGGATACCGCAGTAAAATCTGGCTACTGGCCATTATTCCACTATAATCCAATGAAACCTAGAGGTCAAAGATTCGTTATCGATTCTAAGAAACCAACCGTTGCATTGAAAGAATTTATGGATCATGAAACCAGGTTCAGTGTTATCAGAGCTAAGAACCCAGAAATGGCTGATGAATTCTTACATCAGGCTGAGGCAGCAACCCTGTCTAAATGGGAAAGATTAGAAACACTATCAGGCCTTTAACGAATGCTTTTTCTATCCTAATTACTCAAGGGGCAGTGCTACACTGCCCCTTTTTTTATAAGCGTGAGTCGTGAGAAAATACATGATGAATCATCAGACGTTATATTGCTAGACCTATAAGGTTTTAAAAACCTTATAGGTCTTTGCGTTACGACTCACAATTCACGATGAATTTTCTTATGATTCACGACGTATTTCTCACCTCTCACGATGTATTTTTCACAACTCAAGTTACATTCACTTAATTTTGATTCTTATAACGCATGAAGGACATTCTTAAAATACTAAGCTTCCCATTTATACTATTGATCAAATTTTATCAATATGTAATCTCTCCAAT
>CANFLJ010000239.1 GCA_947447815.1 Chitinophagaceae bacterium
ACCATTTTTGTACACTTGTACGCTGAATATGTCCATTCCCCTATCTTTGCCGCTCTCAAAAAAAAGTTAAACAGTTTATATATGCAACTGAAAGGTTTAGTGCGCTTCTTTGCGATTGCCCTTATTCTAATTTGTCTGTACCAGTTATCTTTTACTTTATGGGTTCATAATCACGAAAGTGCTATGAATGATAAAGCTCAAAGTTGGGTTAAATCTAATTTCCCTACTGCAGACGAAACTACTTCTAAACAACTAGTAGGATCAAGAAAAAAACATCTGTTAGATAGTACTGCAGATGATAAAATCGGTCCATTCGGTTTTACTACTTACAAAAATGCTAAAGACAAAGAATTAAATCTTGGTCTTGATTTACAAGGTGGTATGAACGTAACCCTGGAAGTAGGGATGGATGGTCTTATTAAATCTTTAGCAGATTTTACTAAAGATCCTGCTTTCAATAAGGCAATTGAATCTGCTATGGCTAAAAAAGCTAATAGTGGTGCCGATTTAATTAGTTTGTTTGTTCAAGAGTATAAAACTGCTAATCCATCAGGCAATCTTGCTCCTTTCTTTATTACAAAGAGTAATACAAGAATTAAGTACACTTCTTCTGAACAAGAAGTTGTAAATTATTTACAAGAGCAAGCTAAAACCGCTTTTAGCAATACATTACGTATTATGCGTACACGTATTGATGGATTTGGGGTATCTTCTCCAAATATTAATCCTGATCCGGCAAAGGGTATCATCAATATCGAATTGGCAGGTGCTAATGATCCTGTAAGAGTAAGAAATTACTTACAGTCTACTGCAAACCTTCAATTCTTTGAAGTATACAATATTGCTGATATTGGCGAAAAACTGAAGGAAGCTGATAAAAGAGTTCAGTCTTACTTAAGCGGTTCTGCTGTAGATACTACTAAAAAAGATTCTACAGGCAAAGCGGTTGCTTCTGTAACTAAGGATACTGCTAAACTTAAAAAGAACGAGTACCCTATCTGGAAAATATTACAACCTGTACAAGCTTATCAAAAAGCTGGTAAGTATGTATTCCCAGGTGCTCTAGGTTATATCCAATCTAAAGATACTGCTACTTTAAATGCGTATTTAAACTTAGAAATTGTAAAGAGTTTAATGCCATCTAACTTAGTATTTCTTTATGGTAAAGCTTCAGCTGGCGACGATCCTAAAACAAGAAGCATTCTTAACTTGTATGCTATCAAAACTTTAGATAATGGTCAGGCAGAACTGGAAGGGGATCATGTAAAAGATGCTCAACAGGATTATGATGGTTCTAATCCAGTTATCCGTATGAACATGGATAATACAGGTACATCTATATGGGGAAGAATGACAACCAAAGCTGCTAACGAAAACCAAAAGGCTATCGCTATCGTATTGGATAATGTTGTTTACTCTGCTCCAAGTGTAGATGAGCCTATCACTACAGGTACATCTCAGATCAGAGGTGGTTTTACTATCAAAGAAGCGCAGGATTTATCAGAAATATTACAGAGTGGTAAATTACCAGCTCCTGCACGTATAGTTCAAGAGCAAATAGTAGGGCCAACTTTAGGTAAAGCTGCTATTAACGGTGGTGCTCTTTCTTTCTTAATATCTTTCTTAGTAATCTTCGGATTAATGTTGGTGTACTACAACACTGGTGGTTGGGTAGCTAACATCGCTTTAATACTTAACTTATTATTTACCGTAGGTATCCTTAGCTCATTAAGCTTTACGCTTACAGCTGCTGGTATTGCCGGTTTGGTACTTACCATCGGTATGGCGGTAGATACCAATGTTATCATCTTTGAGCGTATAAAGGAGGAATTAACCAAGGGTAAATCATATACAAATGCGGTTACAGATGGTTACAAACGTTCTCTTGCTCCAGTATTGGATGCGCACGTTACTACCTTCATGACAGCTGCTATCTTATTCTACTTTGGTTTAGGTCCGGTTCTTGGTTTTGCTACTACGCAAATGATTGGTATCGTACTTTCTTTGTTCTGTGGTATCCTTGTATCAAGATTGATTACGGATTTCTACATGACTAAGAATCGTCACTTTGAATACTTTACTGGTTTATCTAAGAAAGTATTTAAACATGCAAGTTTCAAATTTATTGAATATAGAAAAGTTGCTTATGCTATTTCTGTAGTAGTATTACTATTAGGTGTAGGATCTTTCTTCAATGGCTTTGATCAAGGAGTTGAGTTTGCAGGTGGTAGAAGTTATTCTATCAAATTTGGTAAAGATGTAGCTAAAGAAACAGAAGCAATCAGAGATGAATTGAAACTGGTTTTTGCTGGCGAAGCTCCAATTATTAAAACGGTAGGTACTGATGGTAATCAACTGGATATCACTACAGCCTATAAAATTAAGGAAACTGGAAAGAATGTAGATTCTACTGTAGAAGCTGCTTTATATACTGGTCTTCAAAAACACTTACCTGCAGGAACTACCTATGCTGAATTTGATTCTAAATTCAAACAAGGTTCTCAAACTGTACAACCTTCTATCTCTGAAGATTTGAAAGCTGGTGCACAATGGGCTACTATATTATCATTATTAGCTATTTGTTTCTATATCTTCATACGATTCAGAGATTGGCGTTACTCAATGGGAACAATCGTATCCTTGTTGCATGACGTATTGGTTACTTTGGCTGTATTCTCTTTCGCAAGAAAATTAGTACCATTCCCAATGGAAATCGATCAGCACTTTATTGCTGCGGTTCTTACCGTTATCGGTTTCTCTATGAATGATACGGTGATTGTATTTGATAGAATTCGTGAGTATAGTGGTACTATGCGTGGTGCTGATAAAGGAACCATCATTAATAAGGCTATCAATGATACTTTAAGCCGTACTATTATGACTTCATTAACCGTGTTCTTAACGCTGTTAATCCTGTTCATCTTCGGTGGTGAAGTAACCAGAGGATTCTCTTTCGCAATGTTGATCGGAGTTATCACTGGTACTTATTCTTCTATCTTTGTTGCGGCTCCTATTCTGGTTGATTTTGGAAAGGATAAAGCTTTAGGGTTTAAAGAAAAGAAATAAGATTATTCTTATTCAAATTATAAAAAAGCACCCGCTACAATTGTAGTGGGTGCTTTTTGTTTATAGATGCGCTATTCTATATTAGTGATTGTTCATTATTAAAAAGGGAGGTAGGAGATAGAAGGAAGGAATTGAGAGAATACAGTATACAAATTGAAAGTTGCTTATAATTAATACTACATTTAATTCAATTAAATATCCATAACGATATTTATTATTTATAGCTGTTTTGTTGTAGCCATTATTGGTTTACACCAATTGTATGCATTATCATTTGTGCCAATGTATGCTGCTGATATAAGGTAGGTAGTTCCTTTTTTAAGTCGGTATAATGTTATCCTGTGACAGGTACAATAATCCTTAGTCCATTCACTTATATTTTCCAATGCATTTTCTAATTCGGTATAAGCAAAGGCGGTCCCATTATTATTCAACCCTTTTATTTTTTTGACAGTTACTTTTAATTGGGTTGTTTCATGTCCTTCTCTTGCTTTAAGGTTTTCTGCCATTTGCAACATTCCTTTTTTAGCATTATTACTATTCTTTGCCATGATAGCCCCAGAAGTTAGTAGGACTGCTTCATTCCCTTTATGTTGATGATTTAATTCCTTACAGATTGTTTTCAATGCCAGTGCAAGTGCTTTCTTAGCAATCCTTTTTAAGGTAAGTTGTGATTTATTTCCAGACGTAGCTGCTGCTTGTTTTTTGATGAAATCTTTATAAGCAAATACCAGGTTAGTATGTTCATTCTGGGCAAAATAAAAATGGATGTTATTCTTACAACCCTTTATTACTGCAGATACTTTTGCGGTTAATTCCCTTTCCGTTTCATCTGTATAATTGGTAATCACCATTGCTTTTCTCATAGTAGTATTGCTTTATTGATAGCTCACATTAAAGTATATTGAAGTCTTCATAAATGTTGCATTTAATTCTAGTGAATGTTTATTAGTTG
>CANFLJ010000240.1 GCA_947447815.1 Chitinophagaceae bacterium
AATTACTTCCAGAGCAGCGGATTATTCCCAGTGGTACAACGATTTAGTAATTAAGGGCGGCCTGGCCGATTACAGTGCCGTAAGAGGTTGTATGGTTATTAAGCCCTATGGATATGCCCTTTGGGAAAACATGCGAGATGTGCTGGATAAGATGTTTAAAGATACCGGACATCAGAATGCGTACTTTCCTTTGTTTGTACCTAAAAGTCTGTTTGAAGCAGAAGAAAAGAATGCGGAAGGCTTTGCAAAAGAGTGCGCTATTGTTACCCATTATCGTTTAAAAACAGATCCTGATAACAAAGGAAAGCTGATTGTAGATCCAGAAGCTAAACTGGAAGAAGAACTGATTGTACGTCCTACCAGCGAGGCTATTATCTGGAATACCTATAGAAATTGGATTCAGTCTTACCGCGATCTTCCTATTCTGATTAATCAGTGGGCCAATGTGGTTCGTTGGGAAATGCGTACCCGACTATTCCTTCGTACTGCCGAGTTTTTATGGCAGGAAGGACATACTGCCCATGCTACCAAAGAAGAAGCAATAGCAGAAACCTTGCAGATGTTGCATGTGTATGCCGATTTTGCTGAAAACTATATGGCTGTTCCGGTTATAAAAGGAGTGAAGAGTGCCAATGAACGTTTTGCTGGTGCCGAAGATACCTATTGTATTGAGGCGCTGATGCAGGATGGTAAAGCTTTACAGGCAGGTACTTCGCATTTTCTTGGACAGAATTTTGCCAAAGCTTTCGATGTTAAGTTTAGCGATAAAGAAAATAAACTGGAATATGTTTGGGCTACCAGCTGGGGCGTTAGTACCCGTTTAATTGGTGGTCTTGTAATGGCGCATAGCGATGATGATGGCTTGATAATGCCCCCACGTATTGCTCCTTTGCAGGTAGTGATAGTACCTATTTATAAGGGCGAAGAACAGAAAGCAGTGATTGATGCCAAGGCAAAAGATATTATTGCGCAGTTGAAAGCATTGGGCATCAGAGTGAAGTATGATGACAACGATAATGCAAGACCAGGATGGAAGTTTGCACAGTACGAAATGCAGGGGGTGCCAGTACGTATTGCAATTGGTGCAAGAGATATAGAAAACAATGTAGCCGAAGTGGCTCGTAGAGATAATAAAACCAAGAGCAGTTTATCATTGGAAAATCTTGCTGGACAAATTCAAGATTTACTGGCCGAGATTCAAACCAATATGTTCAATAAGGCAAAGGAGTTCCAGCAAAGTCATATTACCAGTGTAAATACCTGGGATGAATTTATGAAAGTACTGGATGAAAAAACAGGGTTCGTTTCTGCCCATTGGGATGGTACTGGCGATACGGAAGAAAAGATAAAAGAGCTTTCCAAAGCCACTATCCGTTGCATTCCTTTGGATAATCCATTAGAAGAAGGCAAGTGTATTCTTACCGGAAATCCATCTATACAAAGAGTATTATTCGCAAGAGCATATTAAACGTACTTAGTACTTAGATAATTCAGAGAGACTGTTCCAGAAAAGGGGCAGCCTCTTTTTTATGAAAAAGTATTCCTTATCAAATCTATTTAAGCGTTTGGCGTTCTGCGTCTAGCATGTATTACTTTTTGCCTCCTTGCCTTATATTTATTCCCCAACATACTGTTTACCATACAAATCCGTCCAAGCATTCAATGCAGGCTTAGCTGTTAATGCGCTATCTATCAAGCCTATGTAAGCAAACTGATTGATGTTTGCAGGGGTGCCTGCAGGTAATTCAGTTAAATCTATGTCTGTAAAGGTTAATTGAAACAAGGCTGTAGCATGTGCATTGTTCAATAAGGTATTTTGTCTAGAGATATAATCACTTTGTAATTGCGGGGTAGTAGGCATACTGTTGGGTACTGCTCTGGAGCTCCATCCACCTTCCGATACAAAGGCCTTCAGATTAGTACCTTCTGTTATTTTACTATAATAATTATCCGGCAATTCGGTAGGGGAGTTTAAAAAGAAATAGGGGTAAGAGGATATGCCAATCTCTTGTACAAAAGGGAAGTCGGTAAGGTCTTTAGCTATACCAATATATACTCCGTTCGACGCCTTTCCCCAGGCATAATCTGCTTGAATACTAATACCCATTATTACTTTCTTGTCGAAGGCTCTAATCTTGGTGGCACAACTATTAGCCACCGTTCTTACACCCTGATAAATAGAGTCGGGGGCAAGGCCTCTAATTAAGTTTGTTTCCATGGCAAAACCAATATGCTCGGGTTGTAGAATGCTATCCATAACATATAAGAAACGAATATATTTTTGTTGAACAGCAACCTGACTGATACTTTTTCCAATAGCTACCAGCTTATCAGAATTGCTGTAACGGTTCATCCCATTTTCAGGATCCATGTATATCCATAGTTTCAATTGCTTTGATCGATAGAAGTCCACCAGGGTTTTATAATTATTCATAACAAAATCTACTTCATTTATGCCGGCATATAAAGAATCCCAGGGAAGCTCGGCAGAAATGATAGCAGCATCCGAAATAGGTGTCCACTTATTCAGCGCTTGCAATGCCATATTTATATCAGCTTTAGGTGCAGATACCTGAAAACCAAGTCGGTATGTTCGGGTATTATTGCTAATGTCGGTTGTTTTGGTACAAGCCATCATGATGCCCGAATAAAGCAGTAGGAGGTACAGTATATTTTTAATATTAGTTTGTTGTTTCACAACTAAAAATAACTAATCTTAGTTTACAATAGCCAGAAACAAGGTAAATTAACTAAAATCTAAATTTGCGGATTGATGTATTTCCTTATGTATTCCTCCATACTTTATATTATTTATGCTATTCTCATTTTTAAGAATAGGTCTTTTTTTGTTGGGATGATACTCTGGATTTTTAGGGTGGCATCTTTTTCATTTGGGATGACGTTCTTGTTTTTTAGCATGGCTCAAACTTCATTTTGTATGGCATTCTTATTTTAGTGGGAGACATACAAATTCCTCGGGGTGCTGTTCTTATTTTTACGAATGACACCCAAACCATTTGGGGTAACGTTCTTATTTCAGGAGTATCGTCCCGAATAGTATTTTAGCTATTCTCAAATTTGAGAACATCATAAATGCTATTTGGGTAGTTTATATTCTTATGGTGAATTGAATTCGATTCATTTTGCAAGCACTTCTATTTTCAATAATATCAATAAAAACAATAATCCCGAACCTTTTAAAATGCTAACCGCAATGGAAAAATGAAATGCCGATGACCTTATTATTGTAATGAAGGAGATATTATGTTTTAGCTATCCCTATATTTAGTAGAACCAAAAACATTTTTTCTAGTGAATATCCTGATTTATTGAGGTGTAATAAAAAGCATATTATCCCTACTGGTCTATTTTTAGTAATAATAACTTCAATATAATATCATCTTTTAATTTTCATAATTTCATTACAGGTATATTTGTACATCATGGAACACATAGAGGAAGCTAAAAGATACATCAGTAACGCTAAAGAAATTCTACGAGAAAAAGCCAATAAACAAGATGGTTACTATACCGACAGTAAATACATTAAAATAGCTGGTGATACGGCCTATAAAGGTGTCCTGGTGGCGCTAGATGGAGTATTTGTTAAAAAAGGGAAGGGTAGGTAAGATGTAGACTGGTACAAAAAGAATATTGTATTAACCAATAAAAAACTATTACATCCATTCTTAAATGCCTACGAAATATTACATCTTGTAATGGGATATGATGGAATAGCCAGTGAAAAAGTAGCAAAGGCTGGACTGGAGAATGCCGAAAAAATCATTGCTGCGGTCATTACTTAGAATTATTACTAAACCATTATTGCTATAAATGATTTTGATTTAAAAAATAACTCATGTATTCAAAAGTTTTTTCCTTTCTGATATTAATTTTTATTCTTTCATATTCAATTAGCTCAGCTCAGGAACAAGTTGTTTACAAAGAGGTAAATGCTACTAAATTATCGATGGATATATATTATCCTGAAAAGGT
>CANFLJ010000241.1 GCA_947447815.1 Chitinophagaceae bacterium
AAGTGGTGCATCTATCATCAATGGTAATGTAACTGTAGAACGCTTTATACCACAAGAGTTAAGAAACTACCGTGATTTGGGTGCTAGTGTAGCTAATGCAGGTTCTGTATTTGCTAACTGGCAAGAATCTGGTGCTGCTGGTGCTAATGTAGATAAAGGATTCTTTATTACTGGTACAGCCGCTAAGTACTCTCCTTATATTCCAGGTAAAATATTTGAACCAATTTCAGGTTTAGATTATACTACCACAGGTGCTCCTTCATTATATACTTATAATGGAACTACATGGCCTGCAGTTACCAGTACTAAAGCAACTAGCTTAAATCCATTCCAGGGTTATAGAGCTATTGTAAGAGGTGCTAGAAACTTCAACATGGGTACTAATCCTAATACCATGCCTTCAGCTGCAACAGTTAGAGCTAGCGGTAGTTTGGTAATTGGTGATGTAACTATGACCACAAGTGGAACTACTAATAACATATTTAGTTCTTCATTTGGATTATCTACTGGTTCTAGCGCATATAGCTTAATTGCTAATCCTTACGCTTGTCCTGTACAATGGTCTAAAATACTGGCACATTCTAGCATCTATAATACCTACTGGTATTTAGATCCTACTTATCAAGATGTATCTGGCAACCAACGTTATATTACCGTTCAGTACAGTGGTGGATCAATAATTGTTACACCAAATCCTAAGTTCTCTTCTGGACATAATGCTGATCCTTCATTCGATTACATTCAGTCTGGTCAGGGTATTATGGTTAATAACTATGGTAATGCTACTCCAAGCATCTCTTTCAGAGAAGCAGATAAAGCTACTGGTCAAACACATAATGATGTATTTGGACAAACTACAAACAGCTTATTGTCAATTGAATTGTACAAGAACAATTCATTAACAGATGCTGCTGTGGCTAACTTCAACAACAACTTTACTAAAGCAATTGGTACCGAAGATGCTAGCAAGATGATGAACAGTGCGGAGAATATCTCTATCACTGAATCAAACAACGACTTAAGCATCGATGGATTGCCAACGCCTTCTGTAAATGATGTATTACCAGTAAGATTAGGTCAACTAGTTGCAAATACTACTTATCAGTTGAATGTAGATATCAGCAACTTTACAGCTTCAGGTTTACAAGCTTATGTAAGAGACAATATGTTGAATACAGAAGTGGCTGCAGGAAGCATGATCAGCTTTACACCAACAAGTGTAGATGCACAAAGCTATAAAGATCGTTTCAGTGTTGTTTTCAAACAAAGCAAAGTGGTTCCTGTAATAAATGTTAAGGGAAGTATCAATGTATTTCCAAATCCTGTAACTGCGAAATCTTTCAAAGTTCAGACTACAAACATCGCTTCAGGTAAGTACATTGCAGTTATGGTTAATAGTTTTGGTCAGGAAGTATCTAGTACTCCAATTACGCATGTAGAAGGTTCAAACAATGAAACTATTACTATGAGTAAAAGATTATCAACTGGAGTATATACTTTGGTACTGAAAAGTGCAGAAGGAAAAACGATATATCAAACTGAATTGTTAGCTAAATAATCATCATTAAAAACAAGATAAACGAAACAAAAATGAAAAGTATATTTAAATCAATGGTGATTATTGCATTAGTGATGATGCTGGGAACAGTAAAATCATCGGCGCAGCCATCTATCCCTGATCCTGGTCCAGGAACAGGAGGCTCTGGCTACACACCAAACGGTAACAGTGGTGGTGGAGATGGAGGCGTTCCATTTGATGGAGGTCTGAGTCTTATCCTACTAGCTGCAGGTGCTGGTCTTGGTGCCAAAAAGAAAAATGCAGTTATTGCTGTTGTTAAATAATAACAGCTAACACTCTTTTAGTGTCACAAAATAAGTGCACCGTCATTAATTTGGCGGTGCATTTTGTTTTTAAATAGCTGTTCGGTGTATGTATTGCTATCAATTTATTATATAGCTTTTATGGCTGCTCTTCACTAATAATTATTTTCTAGGCTAATTAACCAAATTTATAAATTCACAGCGCTTCAGAACAAGCTTTTTAGGTATTGTTGCTAAATACTGATAAGTATCATACAGGGTACGTAAATAAGTCATAGTTTACGGATATCATAAGGTCTTTCTTTGCAACTTCTCATACGCGGTATACCGTTCTGGTTATACTACATCCTTTTTTTATTTATGGTTTAATAATTTTCAAAATGCTTTCTGTAAAGCAGTTCTTTTTATGGTATCCTACATTTTATCTGAAATCAGATAGTAATAAACCATTATTACAAACAAAGGATATTAAAAAGGAATATTTAACCAAAAAAGGTTCATTATCATCATTAATAAAAATAGTTTCAAAACATTTTTCTGGAAAAACAGGGCTATCAGGCAACTTTACAGCACTATTTTTTTCGAAAACATTGCTGTCAGGTATCTTTATAAGACTATTTTCCTCCAAAACAGGACTATCAGGCTACTTTACAGTACTATTTTTTTCGAAAATAGTACTGTCAGGCAACTTTATAAGACTATTTTTCTCCAAAACAGTGCTGTCAGGTAACTTTATAGTGTTATTTTTCTCCAAAACAGGACTACCATATTTTAATAATCAAACCATTTCTGCTGTTACAGCACAAACTTTATCCAAAACAGTCTTGTTTCTGGGAAAGTTTGCGCTGAGTAAACGGTTAACACCGCAATTTAATAACACACAATATTAAAGGGTCTTAAATTTAAGAAAATGGCTGAATTACTATATATAGAAAAGGAGAAGGAAAGATTGTTGAGCATCAAAGATGGTATTGGAAAAAATGCTGCTGCCTGGACGGGTACTTCCATTACTGCGCTAACGGTACAAGCGGATATAGATGCTTTGACACTTGCAAAGAAGAATGTAATAGATACAGAAATTCTGTTGCATCAATTGAGAACGCAGGCAAGAACAGCATCGGTTATTGGTGCATCACAAGCAGATGCCCTGGAGCTGAAAGTAAAAGGCATTCATTCTGGTGATACTTCCAAATGGGCGGAGTATGGAATAGATGCACACGAAAATATCGTAAATGCTAAACCTGCTAAGCCAGCAAAAGGGATGATTAAAAGCATCATTGACGATTCGGATGGAATTGGCTTTATTGTGAAAGGGGAACCTTTGTCGGATATCGATGTGTATGAATGGGAGAGAGGGGTAGGTACAGTAACCGACCCTAAAATAATTCCTGCTTTTGTGCATATTGCCACCAATAAAAAGGCATCTTTACTGGATGATGAAGTAAATGCAGGAGTTCGGTATTTTTATCGGTACCGTGGTTTTAATACTTCAGGCTACGGCGAATGGAGTGAACCAACAAGCAAGATTCAGTAGGAATCAATAAACCGGTAAGGATCAAACCTTATCGGTTTTTTTTGTACGATAAATAGAGGTAATTAAAAATGAATATTTAAAACATAGTATAATTATAGCTATAATAATGCTGAAATAGAGGCTATATTATTCACAACTCACGCTACCCGCAATATAAATGCACCCATTTATCCTGTTTGAAGTATATCCAATAGAAAGGAAAATTGATGCCTAAGTCACTTCAAGTCTTTAATTTAACCTTAAATCTGAAAAAAATATATAATCTGTCTAATTCACTATCCCCCAAAATTTTTGTAATTCTTTTTAATATCTTTTATAATAAAAACCAATAATTAGTCTGATAGCTACCTAAAAATAGTAGGTTACGGATATTTATCTATAGAAATTTTTACTTTTTCTTTTCTACTTTTTACTTTTATGTAGAATGTCCACTACTCAATACTATTTGTATAGCTATTAATTTAAAATGGTAATAAACTATTTAACAATAATACTTGTTGTAGACTTTTACAAATAGTTGTAGTACTCCTGCAGTATCATTATTTTAGATTTTAAATATAAAAATTCATTGTTGTAGTAGTAATGTAGTAGCAATATTCTTCATATCTGTAGTATTGGACTATATTTTTGTGCTCAATAA
>CANFLJ010000242.1 GCA_947447815.1 Chitinophagaceae bacterium
GCAATATTTATGTTGCTGAATACCAGCTATACGCTATGGAATAGATTTAAAAAAAGTATAATTAGTGTATTGTTAGGAATCATTCCATTGGTGCTAAATCTTGTTCGCAATTACTACAGCACTACCGAGGTAGCTGGAAACAGACAGAAAGGAATATATACTCTTTATCAGAATATCAGTTTCTCGGGAAAAGTATTCAGCGAATGGTTCTATAATACTGCGCTTACCACTACCACTACCTTCGCAATAGGATTGATAGTACTGTTGTTAATGGTAGGTTATGCAATACTAATTGTATATAAAATATGGAAGAACAGCAGTGAAGTTACTTACTATAAAGTAGCAGCAGTTTATGGTGCAATCTACTATTTATTTATGCTGACTACGGCAACCTTGTCTCGGTTCGAAACGCTGAACAACAGATTACTTTCGCCTTTATTTATACCCTTACTGTTATTATTGATTCATATAGGAGAAAGGCTTATAAATAGTACCTTGTTTTCTTCTTTGCAAAGAACTAAGGCCATTATTATCACGATGATTTTTGCAATACTTTTATCTAAAGAGGTAATTGCCTCCTGGGATTTATATCAGGAAGTACAGGAAGGTGGAATAGGAGGATATACCGAAGATTCCTGGAGACAATCGGAAACAATTGGCTACATAAAGGAACATTTAAAACAGTATACCGATAGTATTCCTGTATACTCCAATTCGGCACATTCATTGTATCTTTATTCAGGAGCTTATTTTAATTTATTGCCCGAGAAAACGCATGATAAAAAGATTGCAATGATGTATAACCTGCCACAGTTTTATATAATCTGGTTTAATGAAGAAGGTAATGACGACATATTGCCATTGACAATCATACAACAACATAGAAAGCCAAAATTGATTCAGCATTTTGGTGATGGAGACGTATATTTAATTGATAATTGATAGTTCAAAATTGATAATGATGGCCGAAGACTTAAGTATACATACTGGAACGAAGGAAGAGCAGTACGAATTTATACTGCAACAGATAGCTGCTTTGATAGAGGGAGAAGACGACTTTATTGCTAATCTTGCCAATATCACTGCTGCATTAAAACATCAGTTCAACTGGTGGTGGGTAGGGTTTTACTTGGTTAAAAATGAAGAATTAGTATTGGCTCCATTTCAAGGTCCTGTAGCATGTACAAGGATTAAAAAAGGGAGAGGAGTATGCGGCACTTCCTGGGCCGATGTTACGACAATCATTGTTCCTGATGTAGAAAAATTTCCCGGACATATAGCCTGTAGCAGTTATTCAAAATCAGAAATAGTAGTACCAATTTTAAAAGATGAAATAGTAGTTGGGGTGCTGGATGTAGATAGCGAGCAATTTGATTATTTTGATGAAACAGACAAATATCATTTGCAGAAACTGGTAAGCATGATACCTTTGCAAAAATTTTGATATGCCATTATTACAAATACATCCGGATAATCCTAATCCCCGCAATATAAAAGCTGTGGTGGAATGCCTGATGGATGGTGGCATTATTATTTATCCTACAGATACGATCTATGGTCTTGGTTGCGATATTTTTAAGCCAAAAGCTATAGAAAGAATTTGCAGATTAAAACAGGTAGAGCCTCATAAGTCGATGCTTAGTTTTGTATGCAATGATCTTAGCCATTTAAGCAATTATACAAAAGGGATATCTACCCCTTTATATCGTTTATTAAAAAATTATTTACCAGGGCCGTATACCTTTATCCTTCCTGCCAGCAAAGAAGTTCCTAAGCTGCTGGAAAGTAAGAAGCATACCATAGGGTTGCGTATTCCTGATAATAAGATAGCGCACACTATTGTAACCGAACTAGGTAGACCAATATTGAGTGCCTCACTACCAGGAGAAATGGTAGAGGAGTATACCGATCCTGAATTGATTTATGAAAACTTTGGAAATCTAGTAGACATAGTAATAGATGGCGGTATTGGTGGTATGACGCCCTCTACAATCGTTGATTGTACCACAGATGAGTATATTGTTACAAGACAAGGATTAGGAGAATGGAGAGAGTAATTTTAGGAGACAGGAGATAGAATTGAGGAGATAGGAGAATACAAATACATTAGCGGTAGAGAAAGGAAATAAATAGGATTGAATTAGCTTGCTTCTATAACGCAAAAGAGGCTGTCGGTATACCGACAGCCTCTTTTTATTGAAAATAAGTAACTTCTTATTTCTTCTTAGCTTCTGCAGATTCTTCTTGTTTCAATTGTCTAGTCATAACAACTGAAGCCAAAGGAATTCTTGGAGAGTTAAGGATTTCCATGAACTCTTCTTTCACGTCTTGTACTCTGATGTTTTCGTTTAATTTCAAGTTGGTGATATCAACTTCAATAAACTCTTTCAGATCCTTAGGTAAGGTTTTTACTTTTAAAGCTTTAATCTTTAAAACTAATTTACCCCCTTCTTTAACCCCTATAGCAGTACCAGTATATTTGATAGGTAAAGTTGCAATAACTTTCTTATCGTCTACTAGTTCTAATAAATCTACGTGGATCAATTCGTCGCTTACTTTATCAAATTGTAAGTCTTTCAGAATGCATCTGTAAGTAGTACCACTTACATTAACTTCTGCTAATAAAAATTCTGATGTGTAAACCAATGACTTTAAAGCCTTTGCAGGAGTAGCGAAAGCTATTTCTTTAGCACCCCCGTAGATTACACCTGGCACCATTTCTTGAGAGCGTAGTTGACGGGTGGCTCTTTTGCCAACTTCGGTCCTCAATTGTCCTTCAATTGTAACTGTTTTCATTAAAAATAAAATTTTTGGACGGCAAATATAGGTAAAAACAGCTTACAATTTACTTTAATAACAAAACGGGTTCATTTGGAAGAGATAAAATATATCAAAATCGGGTTCTCTGACGTTATAGAAAGGGAAAAATGTCCTTTATTGGTATAAATTATACTTCTTAATTAACAAAAATGATACTTATTAATCCAGAAATAGAACAATATTCAACCAGTTTTAGCCTGAAATTGCCTTCAGAAGCAACCAGAATTCATGAAATAACTACCGAATTACATACCAGCGCTCACCTGATGAGTAGTATTTTGCAGGGCCAGTATCTGGCATTCATGAGCAGAATGTTGAATCCTGAGTTTGTTTTAGAGATAGGAACCTTTACAGGATTTAGTACCTTATGTCTGGCAGAAGGATTGAAATTGCAGGGAGAATTACATACAATTGAACTTAGAGAAAAGGACGCTAACGATGCTGTGACAAATTTTAGCTTTTCACCTAAAAATAAGCTAATACATTTGCACCTTGGAAATGCTAAAGAGATTATTCCAACATTAGATCTTACTTGGGACCTGGTTTTTATAGATGCCGACAAAACAGGATATTTAGAATATTACGAGTTGGTATTACCCAGATTGAGGAAAGGTGGCATCATTATTGCTGACAACGTTTTGTTTCATGGAAAGGTTATTGATGAAAAAGCGAAGGATAAAAATACTGTAGCCATCAATAATTTTAATCAGCACGTTTGCAATGATCCAAGAACAGAACAACTGATAGTGCCTGTAAGAGATGGATTGATGATGATAAAAAAGAAAGATTATGAAGTGTAAAATTTATATATTGTTTAGTTTCTTATTAATTGTGGTAGGTGCTTTTGCACAACCCACTGAAAAGGGATTGAACTATATGAATAACTATAGAGAAATTGCTATCAACGAAATGATACGAACCGGAGTTCCTGCTTCTATTACCATTGCACAAGGAATGCTGGAATCTTTGTATGGTGAAAGTGATTTAGCTGCTAAGTCGAATAACCATTTTGGTATAAAATGTAAAACAGAATGGACCGGTGAAAAAGTGTATCATGATGATGATAGCAAAGGAGAATGTTTTAGAGTATATAAATCTGCAACTGATTCCTATAAAGACCATTCAGATTTTTTGAAAAACAGACCTTATTATACATCATTATTTCAGTTGGA
>CANFLJ010000243.1 GCA_947447815.1 Chitinophagaceae bacterium
CCAGAATGGGTAAGGAAACATTTCACCCCAACCACTCCTGCTTTAATCATAGGGTCTAATGCAGCAGTATTGCCAGGAACCAGTCCAGCATAGAAACCACTATTTACATACATCTTACCTTCTGATGCCGATAGCTTTTCTTTAAAAGCTTTTAGGCTGGTAGTAACAGGGCTTGCATTTAAGGGCATATCTACAATAGTAGTTGTACCACCCGCTGCTGCTGCTTGTGTCCCGGTATCAAACCCTTCCCAATCTGTTCTGCCTGGTTCATTTATATGCACATGCACATCTATAACGCCGGGCATAATAACAGCGTCTCCAAGATCTTCTGCCCCTTCTAATTTTTTAAAAGCAATATTGGTTATTAATCCATTATTGAAACAAACAGTAGCAGGTTGTAAACAACCATCTACCCAACATTTATTACTATATATTTTTCTTTCCTGCAATGTTTATTTTTTTGAATATAAACCCATCAACACCTTCTCTGGTGTTATAGGTGCATGATAAGTAATATTTGTATTCGGATTGAAAGCTAATACTGCATTTCTGATAGCGAAGTATGCACCAATACCATACATCAATGGCGGCTCGCCTACTGCTTTAGATTTTAGTATTGCTAAATTATCTTTTTCTGTTTTTAAAAATTCTATGTCAATTTCTTTTGGCACAGAATATATATCTGGAATCTTATAAGTACTTAACGCATTGCTCAACAGTTTTCCATTCTCGTTGTATACCACTTCTTCCATCGTCATCCAGCCAATACCTTGTACAAGTCCTCCTTCGCACTGACCAATATCAACACCAAGATTCATACTTGCACCAGCATCGTGAACAATCTTTACTGCATCCACTTCATAAGTCCCTCTTAAACAATCCACCGTAACTTTAGTCAAGGCTGTTCCATATACATGATAAGCAAAAGGATGTCCCTTTTCTGTTGTTTTATCAAAGTTAATTACTGGTGTTGCGTAGTGTCCTTTAGCACTGAGATTAACTCTCTTTACATAAGCAATAGCTATCAGTTGTTTCCAGTTGTGTGAAGTAGCAATGCCATTTACATAAAGAGTGTCCTCTTCAAAATGAATGGTATCATTATCTCCAATAGACAGTTCCTGTTTTATAAATGGCACTAGTCTTTCATGTATTTGTTTGCAGGCATCCTGTACCGCCTTGCCGTTTAAATCTGCAGTAGAACTTGCTGCGGATGGGGAGGTATTTACAACCCTTGAAGTATTGGTAGATTCTACTTTAATTCTACTTAATGAAACACCAAATTCTTTAGCGGCTACCTGCATCATTTTAGCATTTAGTCCTTGCCCCATTTCTACACCACCTGTGCTTACTCCTATGCTACCATCCAGATATACATGCACCAAAGCTCTTGCCTGATTCAGCATAGTATTGGTAAAAGAAATTCCAAAACAGATAGGCATTAAAGAATATCCTTTCTTGATTAGTTTGTTCTCTTTATTAAAAGCGTTTATTTCTTCTTTTACTTTTTCTATACTTACTTCTTTCTCCAGTTTATCCCAGCAGCTTTCTGCTTCACATGCTGAAACTATCTGGCCATAAGAAAATTCATTCCCGTCTTTCAACAGATTCTTTCGCTGAATTATATCAGCAGAAACAGCTAATTGTTTTGCTACATAATCGATAGCGCATTCCATTACATACATTCCCTGTGGACCACCAAAGCCTCTGAATGCAGTATTGGGAGGAAGATTTGTTTTACAGCTATGTGCAGTAGCAAGTACGTTAGGGATATTATAACTATTAGTAGAGTGAAAAAGGGTTCGCTCTAGGATAGCAGGAGAAAGATCGGCTGCAGCTCCTCCATTCTGATAATGAGTTACTTCGTATGCCAGTATTTTTAATTCTTTGTCAAGTCCTATTTTAAAGTCGCTGCTATAAGGATTTCTTTTGCCTGTCATGCGCATGTCTTCCATTCGATTCAGAATACATTTAGCAGGCTTCTTTAATACATAGGCAACCAAAGCGGCCATAGCAGCATAAGCACTAGCCTGATCTTCCTTTCCGCCAAATCCGCCACCCAATCTTGCTACATCTACTTCCACCTGATTCATCCCTGTTCCCAGCACTCTAGCCACCGTTTTCTGAACCTGTGTAGGTCCTTGTGTAGAAGAATAAACTCTTACACTATTATGCTCTGTAGGATAAGCATAGGCTCCCTGTGTTTCCAGATATAAATGTTCCTGACCGTTCACTTCGGTAGTTCCTTCTAATACATATGTACAGTTTTTGAAAGCAGCTGTTGTATCACCTAATTGAAACTTACGGGAGCTGGTTAGTAGTTTTCCTTTTGCAAAGGCTTCTCTGGGATTTGTAATCACAGGAAGTGGATCATATTCCACTTTAATTTTATGATACGCTTCTTCTGCAGCATCTACTGTTTCTGCTGCAATCAGTAATACGGGTTGACCACAAAAGTGGACTTCTCCGTCTGCAAGCAATGGTTCATCGGGAATAATACCCCCTATCTGATTTTCACCTGTAATGTCTTTTGGTGAAAATATTTTTACAACACCTTCAACTTGTTCTGCGGCAGTATAATCAAGCGAAAGAATCTTACCATGCGCTATTGAAGAATCAAATACTTTTACGTATAACATTCCCTCCATCGCAGGAATATCATCTACATAAATAGACTTGCCTGCCACATGATTATAAAAATCTGGCCCAGTGAAAGATTTAATATCCTTACTATCTGATATAGTTTTTTTTGTACTCATTTATGCGCTGATATCATTTAGTAAATTAAAAATATCAACTCCCTGCTTTTGTATATGAGCAAGGAACAGTTGTCTTAACAGAAGTCTTTTATATTCTTTAGTTCCCCTTGCATCGCTTATTGGTGATACTTCATTCTGCATAATATTAATGGCTTGTTCTACCACATCATCGCTTAGCTTTTTACCTGTCAGAAATGAACCTGTTTTTGTAAGATAAGTAGGGTAAGGTCCAACACCACCTGCTGATAAATGAGCGGATTCAATTATTCCTTCATCATTTAGCTTTAATAAACAAGCCGAGTTTACAGATGCAATATCAAGATGCGTTCTTTTACTTACCTTTTCAAAATTAAAAACACTACCAGAAATCGGAACTTTAAAAGAGATTTCCTGAATCAATTCTTCCTTGGTTTTGTCAAGTTGTTTATAGCCTTTATATAAATCTTTCAAATAAATTTCTCTTCCTGAATTAAATAGAACCTTAGCATTTAATGCCAGCATAAATATCGTCATATCTCCAATAGGAGAAGCGTTCACAAAGTTACCGGCAAGGGTAGCCATATTTCTTATCGGAGAAGAAGATACAAGCTTGGTATATTTCTTTATATTGGGCAATATACTTTGTATAATAGTTGATTCTTCGAATGCAGCAACCGTTACTGAAGCTCCAATCTTAATTTCATCGTTTACCTGTGTAATATATTTTAAGTTAGGATCATCCAACAAATTAAGGGTCTCCGATTTCTTTACTAAGTGATGTTTCTGAACATTCAAATCTGTTCCTCCTCCTATTGGTAAAACATCTGATGAATTTGATTGGCTTACAGGTGTTGGAATTAATTTTAACCTGTCTTCTATATTCTTAAAATATTCTGGAATAAACTTGTTTTCTACCAGCCATTCAGTTGCGTTGGAGCTTGGTCGCTCTGCAATTTTATTACTTAAAATATTTGCAGCTTTTTCTATTGATTTGTATCCTGTACACCTACAGATATTTCCATCTATAGCCTTAATGGCATCAGTATATGAACAACAGGTTTCGTTCATCACAAATCCTGTCAATGACATTACAAAACCGATTGTACAAAAACCACATTGGGTTCCGTTGGTATCAATCATGGCCTGTTGAACAGGGGTAAGCTCGGATTGATTTATTCCCTCTACTGTTACAATATGTTTTCCCTGAACATTGGTTAAAGGCATCAGACAGCTGGTCATATTTCTATA
>CANFLJ010000244.1 GCA_947447815.1 Chitinophagaceae bacterium
AGGTATTCTATATCAGGATCTATCCTGCTTTTGCTGGTTTTGATAGGATATAAATGACAACTGATTGGTTTCTTCCATTGCGTTAATCCTTCGTTGTACGCCTGTTCAAAACTGCACATGATTACACCCTTTTTATCAGTATATCCATAAGCACATAAACCATCATTGATGGTAGGAGTTACCCAGCCAAAATCTTTATCATATACATATTTTCCAACCTTATCTATTACGGCAATTCCCTCAGCCGTCATGTAAGGTTTTGCCGCTTCGTACGAGGCAATTACATCATCCAGTTCCGGATCGGTAAGTGGCGCACCAGCATCCCCATCTTCGCAACATCCACCTTTACATTTTGATAAATCGCAAACAAAATGTTCTGTTACCACCTCATCACTAATCAACTTATTATCAATTGCCAACATATATTCAGCTATTTTAAATTTGTATTCATTAGCAAATTATCACATTAGCTAATTAGCACATTTGTATTTTATTATTTACTCCTATCTCCCTGTATTGCCTATTGCCTCTGTCCTTTTGTGCCTAGTACTCTGTATTGCGTTAAGCTTGTATTACTCCTTGCCTCTTGCCTCTTTGCCTATTGCCTTGTATTCCTTTGTGCCTCTGTGCCTCTGTGCCTTGTTGCCTTTGTGCCTTGTATTAAAGTATCTCCTTCAAAGCCTGCTCAGTAGCCAGAATAGTTTTATCCAGATCCTCATAAGTCAATTCATTATTCAAAAACCAACTCTCAAATGCAGATGGTGGAAGATAGATTCCACGGTTCAACATTGCATGGAAATACTTTTTAAACAATTCATTATTGGCCGATGCAGCAGTTTCAAAATCATTCACCGGATGATCACTAAAATGTACACTAATCATCGATCCAAACTGATTGATAACAAACGGGGTATTAGCAGCAGTTAGCACCTTAGTTAATCCTTCTTTCAAATAGGTTGTTTTATCCGAAAGCTCTTTATAAATACCAGGGTTGTTCTTCAAAATACTGAGGGTAGTATATCCGGCAATCATTGCCAGTGGATTACCACTCAGTGTTCCGGCCTGGTACACATTACCCAGAGGCGCTACACATTCCATGATATGTCTCTTACCTCCAAACGCACCTACAGGCATCCCGCCACCTATTACTTTACCGTAAGTAATTAAATCGGCATCCACTTTTAGCGTTTCCTGAGCTCCTCCTTGCGATAGTCTGAAACCAGTCATTACCTCATCAAAAATGAATATTATTTCTTGTTCATCACAAAGCTTTCTGATGCCTTCTATAAATCCTTGCTGAGGAATAATGCAACCCATATTCCCTACTACAGGCTCTATGATGATAGCTGCAATTTCTCCTTTATATAAATGTACCAACTGTGTCAATGCTTCCAGATCATTATAAGCACATGTAAGGGTATCATTCGCAACACCCCCTGTTACACCGGGCACTGTTTGTATATTCAAGGTAGCCATGCCACTTCCTGCTTTCACCAGAAAACTATCTGCATGACCATGATAACATCCTTCAAATTTAATTATTTTGTTTCTGCCGGTATATCCTCTTGCCACACGTATTGCACTCATGCAAGCCTCTGTACCACTGCTCACCATTCTTATCAGATCTACATTGGGCACCATGCTTTTTATCAACTCGGCCATCTTTATTTCCAGTTCAGTTGGTGCTCCATAGGAGGTAGAATAAACTGCCTGCGCCTGAATGGCCTCTATTACTTCATCATTAGCATGACCCAGGATCATTGGTCCCCAGGACGCAATAAAATCTATATACTTATTTCCATCTACATCATATAAATATGCCCCCTTGGCTTTACTGATAAATATTGGGGTACCACCTACACTTTTAAAAGCTCTTACAGGCGAATTCACTCCACCAGGAATAGAATGCTGTGCTCTTTCAAACAATCTTTTACTCTCTTCAATAATCATAACAATACCATTAAAAAATGAATATACTTTTTCTGTACTAAAATAGGCTGACTATATTTTTCAGTGCTGCAAATTAACACATAAACAAGCATTACAAAATAAAATTCATTAAACACAAATAAGCTATAAAAGTCTCTGATATTTTTATAAATCTAAAATTGTATTTGCATTCCAATCATTGCCTTTGAGCTTTGTATTCATATTTTTTTTCTTTTTTAGTCTTTAGTTTTTGTATTCCTATGTATTAGCCTTTCTTTTTACTTTTTGTTTTTTACTTTTTACTTGATTTTGGGCGCATCCCTTCGGGTCAGGCTATCCACTTGTATCTTTTTTTTGCCATTTAGTATACCCTGTATGTTGAAGTTCTTAGGCAAAAAAAAGGATACCGCTCCTATCCTTTGCGCTCGCTCAAACTACATAAAGCTTCCTGCTCTGAAAGAGCGAAATACATAAGCTTAGGGCAAAGCCCTATGAAATAAAATATAAGAAATAAAACCCAAGGCCTGAAAGGCCGAAATAACAAATCGCTTGTATCTACAGCCCATGATTTCAATCATGGGGTACAAATCGCCTCATCAAAACCTTCCAACGGTCTCAACCGTTTCATTACCATAACACAAAAAAACACCGTCCCTTTCAGAGCAGTGCTTTTTTAATCATCTACAGAAGATTGCTTGACATATTTTATGGATACTTGAAATGTTTTTTAGTAACATGATCTCCATTTAAAGTTTCTATTTCTATTTAATAAACTCTAGAGGGGAAGCATATCCAATTGAAGTCTACATCTTTTCATAAGGTCTCTGAGGTAAATAATAAGGAAAACTGGCAATAACCTATAGAAAATGCGCCACACCAGTTGGAAAAGTACAAATACCAATTGGAGTAGCAAGATTATGGGTTGCTCGACGGCAATTATCACCTCATAATTGCCAAGCTCTCGTTGATCGAAGACAATTATCACCTCATCGTTGGCAATTATCACCCCATAATTGCCAAATGTCAGCTGCTCGGAAGCAATTATCAACTGATAATTGTGGCACTCCATAAGGAAAAGTACAATTACCATAAGGAGTAGCACATTTTTTGGCAGCTGTAAGGCATTTAGTTGCCTCTCTTTGCCATTCTCTTGCACCTCGATGGCAACTTGTTGCATCTCGTTGGCATTTAGATGGAACTAATTGCCAAACTCTTCCTGCTCGAAGGCAATTAGTTGCCAATAATTATGCTTCTCCTTAAGGAAAAACACTTTCTCTTCCATTTTTTTGCCTTTTCATCATGTTTTTTAACTATTTTATGAATAAAATATAATTTATTCCGTCATAATCAGCTTTCAATTTTGTAGAAAAAACATTGTATTAAAAACTCTACGTTTTATTAAGTATAAAATACTTCGATTTTTAACTTCATTAGATATATGAATTCATAGAATATATACATTACGACTAACAGTATTCAATATATTGAATGCAAACTAGCAATTTGTAACCAGCAACTTGCAACAATAAATAAGCCCACAGTTTTCACTACAGGCTCATCATATTTAGCATTTACTTGTTTTACTTTCCTATGGATAATTTAATTTCAAATTGCAGTGCCTTTATCTGAATAGCTAGTAGCTTTTGAGAAGCAAGACTATTATCATTTATTTTCTTACTGGCTATTTTTTCTTGTGTAGAAAACCATTGTTTATCCAGCTTACTCTCTTTTGTATTGGTAAGTAATTCTTTACTTTTACTGATGGCCTGCAACAATCTTACCCCCTGACCATAATTACTCTTCATGATAGTTAGTCTTTTTTCCAGAAGCATCATTTTTTTAGTACAAACTTCTACATGCTTAGCCAGATAAAGGTTACTTTCATCTTTACTGTTTTCAATAGCAGAAAGAGAAGCCTGTTCAAAATAGGCTAGTTTAATTAAAGCAGGGGTAGGCAATTCTCTCAATCCAGATTCCACCATGGAAATCTGACTTTTGGAGATCAATAAATAATCAGCAAGTTCTTGCTG
>CANFLJ010000245.1 GCA_947447815.1 Chitinophagaceae bacterium
AAATTAGAGATTGTTTGTATCACATCATTATCACTAATAACCCAGATGGTATGTTGTATATTATCATCTGCAATAAAGTCGTAAGCAGGCGATTTAACGCTTTTCCATTGATTGATAATGGTATCTACTTCCGCATTATTACGGTATGCAAGAAATACATTACCTGTTTGAGCAAAAGTTGTTTTGATATGGTTTATTCTATCCTGTTCTTTTTCAGGACGCGTAAATTCATGTTTCTTAATTATGTCATTCTCATAATCTGCCACACTGCTTACTGCCACTAAACCGGTCTGACTTCTGCCATCCATAATTAATTGATAGATATAGTAGCAAGGTTTACTTTCCTGAAACAATACTTCTCTCTTGATAAAAGCATCCAGATTGTCCTTAGCCTGTTGATATACCAATGGAGAATAATGATCAAGATCTTCTTTCAAATCTATCTCGCTCTTGGTAATATGTAAAAAAGAATATGGGTTGCCTTGTGCTTCTATTTTCGCTTCTGCACTGTTCAATACATCGTAAGGACGACTGGCAACTTGTTTTGTAAATTGAGGCTGAGGTCTTAACGCTTTAAATGGTCTTATTATACTCATTAGTTCTGCTTAATCTTAAAATTATTATTATCCGTTTTTATTTGCAAAGTCTTTCATCAGGCTACAAATAGCTTCTACACTTTCCAATGCCAGTGCATTGTACATACTTACTCTTATGCCACCCACTGTTCTGTATCCTTTCACGCCCACCATATCATTTGCTTTACAGGTTTCCAGAAACTTATTTTGTAAAGCCTCGTCATTTATAAAGTAGACTGCATTCATTCTACTACGATCTTCTTTAGCTACATATGTTGAGAAAATTGGTAAGCTATCAATAGTATTGTAGAGTAAAGTAGATTTTTGAATACTTCTTCTTTCCATTTCTTTTAGTCCACCCTCTTTCTTTATCCAGCGAAGGGTAAGTAAGGCAATGTATACTGCAATAACAGGAGGCGTATTCATCAATGAACCTGCTTCTATATGTTTTCTATAATCCATTATAGAAGGAATAGGACGTTGTATGTTTTGTAAGAAATCTTTTTTTACAATCACAACTGTCACACCAGCAGCACCCATGTTCTTCTGAGCTCCAGCATAGATCAGAGAGAATTTGTTGAAATCCATTTCTCTGCTAAATATATCGCTACTCATATCCGCCACTATTGGCACAGTAGTATCTGGCAAAGAAAACCATTGAGTTCCTTCTACTGTATTGTTACTGGTAAGATGTAAGTATTTATTTTCTGTACCAATATTAAATTGTTTATTAATGTAGGTGTAATTCTTATCTTTTGAAGAAGCCACCACATTAGCTGTACCAAATAATGATGCTTCTTTAGCAGCCTTACTTCCCCATACACCATCATCGCAATAAGCCGCAGACTGACCATTATCCAACAGATTCATGGGTATCTGCATAAACTGAGCAGTAGCACCTCCCTGTAAGAATAATACTTCGTAATCATCTCGCAATTGCATTAGTTCTTTTACCAAAGCTCTTGCTTCTTCCATTACAGGCACAAACCAAGGCGATCTATGACCTACTTCGGCAATGGATAAGCCAATGCCGTTGAAGTCTAATAACGCTTGTGCTGCTTGGTCCAGAACCTCCTTCGGTAAAACAGATGGTCCGGAATTAAAATTGTGCTTCATAATTACTATAATGGGGTGGCAAATGTAAGATTAAACAAAGATTATGCCATAGAATTAGATGTTAAGACTTAAAACCCAATAAAAATAGGGTTTATGTCATTCTTATAAACCCATAAAACCTCTTAAACACCTTAAACTTCTGGAACTTTTGGTCTATTAATCTACAAAATTAGAGACACCACCACTTACAGCAAATTTCATGGCTTCTGCTGCAGTAATGTTGTGCATTATTCTTACTTTTTCTTTAGGCACAATATATGTAATGCCACTTATAGCATATGAATGAGGCACATAAACTACAATATGCTCCGCTAAATCGAATGCAATTGCATCTTTCTGGGTAATAAAACCAACCCGCCATACCTCACTAGCATCCACATTGACCAATACAGGTTTATCAAACTTCTTTTTATTACCGGCAAAAGCCTCCAGAAAGTCCTTTACGGAAGAATAAATAAACTTAATGCCAGGTGTATTTTCCAGTACTTTATCCAGTATATCTACCAGTTTTGTAACGATAAATGAGGAAGAAATTCTTCCTACAATGATTACCAGCGTAATAAACACTACAAAACCTATTCCTGGAATACGTTGCAATTTTCCATCTGCTCCTTTAGAAATTAGCTTTGGAAGAACAAAGTCTATCACAGAAGGTAGAATACCATCTACCCAGTTGAAAAGAGAAATTATTACATAAAAAGTAATACATACAGGCGCCAGAACCAACAGGCCTTGCAAAAAGAATTGTAATAACTTTTTTAAATATTGTTGAACACGAATAGAAAGTCTTTTATTGCTCATGACTTATTTTTAAATGCTTACAGACTGCAAGTAATGGAGTTTTTTTTAATAATGCACAAAAATCTTACCTTAGATCAGTAAAATACTTTTCATTTGTTTTGAATAAAACAAAACAAAGAAGTACGTTGTTACTGAATAGCAAAAAAATGGCATTCTATTTGTTAACAGTCCCCATTTTATTAATATAAAAAGTATGAAGTTTATTTTTACTATAATTTGTTGCTTGATTCTTTCAGCATACAGCAAGGGACAGTCTATTTTAGTACCTTATAAAGTTGGTGACAAATTTGGATTGAGTGATGTAGATGGCAAAATGGTATTAGAGCCAAAGTATGTAAGCTTAAAATGGCTGAATGATTACTATTTTGAAACATTGAGTGTAACTATTTTAAACGACACAATAGAAACTGCTCCAAACCATTATAGTATCAGAAAAAAGGAAACCACTTCTCTAAGTGGATTGATTTATAAAGGCAAAGAGATTTTAAAAGAGGAGCCTTTTAATAACATAAAAGTAACGCCAGGAAAGTGTATCATTGCTAAGTGCGAAAGCAGAGCCAACCGCATGACTAAAGAACAATATGAGCGTTATAACCATCATGAAAAGTTTAGTACATTATTCAGCATAAATGGTAAAAATGTATATCCCGATAACTTCAGAACACTGTATATAAGTGATACTATCAATATTGTTTTGAAAGGAAAAGAAAAAAAATACATTCTATTTGAAAGCACCAATTTCAACAGTCAGTATAGCTTGTTTATTTTCGACATTACTAAACAAGAAATTACCGATTGGATATTAAAAGATGTATTGAAATTAAATGTACATAAATCTTTTAGTGACGACAAAAGCATTACAATCGATTACAAGGATGCTGATTATAATGAAATAAAAGCTACCCTTAATTATAGCACAGGGAAATTTATCCTTGATAAAATAAAAACAGCAAAAAAGGAGACCAAAAATCAAGATATAATTACTGAAAGTCCAATGTATGGGAATGGCGGGATGGAAGACATGGCTATTGTAGAAGCGCCAACAGAAGAAAGGATGAAAACAACATACACTAAGCCTCCATTTATTCCTTATTTTCAGCATTACAAAGATTCGTTATTCTATCTATCCGATTACAATAAAAAAACGTACATCAATATACCCAACGAAATAACTTTATTATACCAGGAACAATTTTCTTCGATACAATACCAGCCAATTATTTATAAAATGAATAATATATTTGGCTTTATTGATAAAACAACTATTCAAAATCCTATATACGATTCTTTGCTTTATATGGGCAGCTATTATCTGGCTTATAAAAAAGGAGTAGATAAAATACGCTGTGGCATACTGGATAATAAAGGACAAGTAGTAGTTCCTTTTATTTATGATTCTATACAAAGCGGACTAAAACAATACACCGCTAATTACTATGGGAATAACGAAAACCGATATAGTATAG
>CANFLJ010000246.1 GCA_947447815.1 Chitinophagaceae bacterium
ATGCCTATAGCAGATGCTGAATTGTATTTCTATATTGATGAAAAAAACAACTCTGTCGAGTTAACAGATAAAGGTATTTCCCTGATTACAAAAGCAGGCGAAGATCCTAACTTCTTTATCATTCCTGATATCAGTGTTACATTAGCTCAGATTGATACCGATGCATCGCTTTCTGCCGAAGAAAAGATGCAGCGCAAGGAGTCTATCATTAATGATTATGGTGTTAAGTCGGATAGAATACATACTGCACAGCAATTACTGAAAGCCTATACTTTATTCGATAAAGATATAGAGTATGTGGTGATGGATGAAGCAGTTAAAATTGTAGATGAGCAGACAGGTCGTATCCTCGATGGACGTCGTTATAGCGATGGTTTACATCAGGCAATTGAAGCAAAAGAAAATGTAAAAATCGAAGCTACTACACAAACTTATGCAACGGTTACTTTGCAGAATTATTTCCGTATGTATCACAAGCTTTGTGGTATGACCGGTACTGCAGAAACAGAAGCATCGGAGTTGTGGGATATCTATAAATTAGATGTAGTTTCTATCCCTACTAATATCCCATGCATTCGTAAAGATGATCAGGATTTAGTATATAAAACAAAGAGAGAAAAGTTTGGTGCAGTAATCGATGAGATTGCTAAACTTCGCGAAGCTGGTCGCCCATGTCTGGTGGGTACTACTTCGGTAGAGGTGAGTGAATTGCTGAGCAGAATGTTGCGTCAGAAACAAATTCCGCACAATGTATTAAATGCAAAACAGCATGCTAGAGAAGCGCAGATTGTTGCCGAAGCTGGTCTTGCAGGTGCCGTAACTATTGCTACCAACATGGCTGGTCGTGGTACCGATATCAAACTTGGTGCTGGCGTAAAAGAGGCTGGTGGTCTCGCTATCCTTGGTACCGAGCGTCACGAGTCTCGTCGTGTCGACAGACAGTTGCGTGGTCGTGCTGGTCGTCAGGGCGATCCGGGTTCTTCTCAGTTCTTCGTTTCCCTCGAAGATGATTTAATGCGTATGTTCGGTAGCGAACGTATCGCTAAAGTGATGGATTTTGCAGGCTATAAAGAAGGCGAAGTTATTCAGCATAGTATGATTACAAAGTCTATCGAACGTGCACAACGCAAGGTAGAAGAAAATAACTTTGGTATTCGTAAACGTCTGTTGGAATACGATGATGTAATGAATAAACAACGTACCGTTATTTATGCAAAACGTCATCATGCATTGTTCGGCGAACGTCTGGCACTCGATCTGGATAATGCCTTTTATTCTGTAGCAGAAGGGGTAATAAATAGCTTTAAAGATCAAGGAGATCATGAAGGATTCAAACTCGCTGCCATTGTAAACTTTGGTATCGAAACTGCTATTACGGCCGATGAATTAAATAGAATGTCGGATACCGATTTAGCAGAGAAATTATATAGCGAATCTATTGCTAAATATCAACGTAAGAAAAACGATATCAGTGTAAATGCATTGCCGGTATTCAAGAATATCCGTCAGCAGCAAGGTACCCATATCGAGAACGTAATTGTACCATTTACCGATGGTAGAAAACAAATGCAGGTGCTGGCCAATATGGATAAAGTATTGAACAGCGAAGGTGCCGAACTGGCCAATGCTTTGGAGCGTGGTATTACCCTTGGTTTTATCGATGATGCATGGAAAGAACATTTACGTGCCATGGACGATCTTAAACAAAGTGTGCAGACTGCCACTTACGAACAAAAAGATCCATTGGTAATCTATAAAATGGAAGCTTTCAACTTGTTTAAAAATATGGATGGCGAAATCAATACCGATACGGTACAGTTCCTTTGCCATGCCGCAATACCCATAGAAAATGAAGGCGACATGAAAGAAGGTCATCAGCAAAAAACGGATTTAAGCAAGATGAAAACCCGTAAAGAAGAAGTAGATGCATCGGGTCATGATAATGATTATATTGATCCTACTCCGGTAAAACAAGAGCCTATTAAAGTAGAAAAATTACCAGGCCGAAACGATCCTTGTCCTTGTGGAAGCGGCAAGAAATTCAAACAGTGCCATGGAAAGGATATGTAAACTTCTTTGGAGGTAGGAGACAGAAGAGAGGAGTCTGAAGAATACATCAATAATATTAGACCTCGGTTATTCAAAATAGCCGAGGTCTTTTTGTATTTTGTATGGTCTAAGTACTCCCATCTAATTACTCAAATCTGTATTCATTAGTTAATCAGCACATTATCACATTAGCTAATTAGAACTGTATTCTTTTTACTTTTTGTTTTTTACTTTTTGCTTTGATTTTGGGCGTTCCGCAAGCGGCCGTTCCAGCTCTTCCTATCTTTCCTACCACTATTATCTACATCAAATTCATAGTAGTTTCAGGGTGGTAGGAAAGGATATTCCCTGCTGGCACTAACGCAAATACAAATACATCAAATACGTCAGACGATTGGCACTCTTCGTCAGACATAAAGTGCAAATGACCAGTTCTTATCAGATTAGCCCTCATTTCATAGAAATCTCCTTAAAATGAACTACTAATTGTAGATAGCATAAGTATTAAATTTTAGCACATCATCAGCAATGCAGCAGTTGTTTTAACTAAAGTTAGATGTTCGCTATCTATTTTGCCTGTCTTATTATGCCTTTAAACTACTTCATTATCTATTTTAATTTGAATGTTCAATAAGGGTAGATGAATATTTAATAAGACAACATGAGTTCATAATAATGTTACATGAATAAATAATATTCTTACTTGAATCTATTAATGTGTATCAATAATTAGCTGTAAAGTAATATTACTGCTCTATATTGTTGTATATATACAGTCAAAGTCGTGATGAACCCCTTATAATCCTATATGAGCTATAAATAAGTCAACTTGAATGATTAATAATGTTACAGCTAGAGATTGAAAGAATTGGAAAGGTCGCTTAAAGAACGCACAAATAATAATTGATAGTTGAATAAGGATAATAAATGCAATGCATTCTCTTACTTCTTTCTCCACAAATACGGGTATAATTAGAAAAATAAAGCTAATTTATTATACATTTGATGATTATATAAATACTGAACATGATTGCTGATAAAACAATTCCCGATTTTAGGTTTACTCCATCAATCGATCAGGTAGGAGTAGAAGAAAGGGCTTCGAGGTTTACCAAAAGAAGTATTAAGGCGGAAACGAAACTGAATGGCTTACTGCTGACCCTGAATATGATAGACCTTACCACACTGGAAGGAAAGGATACCGATGGTAAGGTAAAACAGCTTTGCTATAAAGCTCAACACCTGCACGATGCTTATCCTGGTCTGCCTACTGTGGCAGCAGTTTGTGTGTATCCATCTATGGTTAGGGTAGCAAAGAAAGCCGTGGGTGATTCGGGCATTAAAATAGCCTCGGTAGCTACTGCATTTCCAAGTGGTCAGGCTTCGATGAAAGTGAAGATAGATGATACTAAGTTTGCTGTGAACGAAGGTGCCGATGAGATAGATATGGTGATTAGCAGGGGTAAATTTTTGCAGGGTGAATACAATTTTGTATTTGATGAAATTGCTACTATCAAAGAGGCTTGCGGGACTGCAAGATTGAAAGTGATACTGGAAACAGGCGAACTGGTTACCTTAGATAAAGTACGCCGTGCAAGTGATATAGCCATGTATGCGGGTGCCGACTTTATTAAAACATCTACTGGAAAAATATCACCTGCAGCTACCATGCCTGTTACGCTGGTAATGCTGGAAGCTATCAGAGATTTCTATTATAAAACAGGTAAGATGATAGCGATGAAACCTGCTGGTGGCATCTCTAAATCTAAACTTGCATTGCACTATCTGGTGATGTTGAAAGAAACACTGGGAGATGCATGGATGAATAATGAATGGTTCCGTTTTGGTGCAAGTAGTCTGGCGAATGATGTACTGATGCAACTGGAAAAAGAAAGGACAGG
>CANFLJ010000247.1 GCA_947447815.1 Chitinophagaceae bacterium
ATTCACCAACCACTAAATTGACCATTAGTAATTTGAATTTCTTTCCCTTTGCTAATGAGATAGATAGCGCATCGGTACCATAGGCCTTTTTCTTTTTAGCATCTGCTTCCGGAATATCTTTTGCACCTGCAAAAGCTGTTATCAAATCGGTAGCGACCTTAAAATCGGGATCTGTGATTGTTGAAAACTGTGATTTACGGTCTGTCATTACCTTCATTGCGCCCAACATTCGCTGGATAGATATTTCCTTACTTGTATAATACAAATAAGAGAAAGTGAAGTTTAATAATTTTTCTGTTTTAATGTCTTCTGAAGTAACCGCAATTGTTTTTGCTCTACCCAATAATACCAATACTGCATCTACCGCTTCTTTTCTCATTACATCGATAGAACTCACCGATTCATCCCCTATAGTAACCTGTGCCAAAATGGCAGCTTCTGATACCTTTAAAGAAGCTTTTAGCCCATTAGAAGCAGCTGAATACTCTTTAATGTCGATAAGCACTTCTGGACTTTCTTCCTGAATACCCATTACTATTCTTTGGGAATCCAGTTCCTCACTTTGATTTATTTTCATAATTGACAAATTTTATTTATTAAATACAATATATCCTATCAAATTTCTATTCACCACTTCTCTATTACAATAGCTATGTTCCAAGTTTAAAATCCTTATTCTCAAGTTTTAAAACTGTATGTCCAAGTTTTGAAACTCTATGCTCAAGTTTTGAAACCGTATGTCCAAGTTTTGAAACCGCATGTCCAAGTTTTAAAACTGTATGCCCAAGTTTTGAAACCGCATGTCCAAGTATTAAAACCGTATGTCCAAGTTTTAAAACTGTATGTCCAAGTTTTGAAACCGCATGTCCAAGTTTTAAAACTGTATTCAAAAGTTAATGAACTCATACCCTAAGTTGAAAATACTTATATTAAAGATGCGTAAACCTTTTATAGTTTGAACCATATATTGAAAAGAACTGTTGCTATTCTGATTCATTACTTATCCTGAATAACTAGGCGAAGATATATAAGCAGCGGAGTAGGAATTCTTTATCCGTGAGATGAAACATAGAGAAGATGATTAACGACAGAAGGTAGAGTACTGTTGCTGGTTGCTGGTTGCTGGTTACAGGTGAATGCTGAACGCGAAACGCTGAATGCAAAACGCTATATACAAATACAGTGATAGTTAGGGATTTGGAATAATACCAAATAACCTAATAATGAACCGATACATATAACCTATTTTTTTTTGAAAAGTCACTTCATTTAAGATTTTGTCTCATAGCCGACAGGCTCTGTTCATACACCACCACTGCACCCGCTCCTTGTCTCTCCCACTAAAGTGGGCTCAACATTTTGGCTCACGCCAAAACCGAACCGGCTGATGTGGCTTGTGTATGAACGGGTGATTAAGCGGATATTGGCTCATTACTATGTTACCCTAACATTATCATAGAAACAATAAGCATAAACACTATAAAATTTGAGCGTTATAAATGAATTTTATTAGCACTTTATTAGGAAAATTGATATTAGTTGCTGGTTTCCTGTTGCAGGTGAATGCTGAATGCAAAACGCTATATACAAATACAGTTGATAGTTTTGGATTTGGAATAATATACATCTGTTTATATTGCTACGTTCATTTATGCAGCGGGAATAAAGTATGTGTTTATTTCTTTCTGAAACTTTCTTCCTATTGGTATTTCCTTATCACTAATATGAATGTGATGAATAATTGGAGATTTAAGCATTAATTCATTGTTGACAATAAATGCTTTGTGGGCTTGTATTAATGGATGATTGAAGAATTGTTTTACCAAGAACTTTATTGATGATTTTATTACAAAGCAATATTCTGTATTATGATGTAGCCTGATAATACAGGCATTCGGCAAAGTTTTATTGATAGCTTCGATATAATCGATATTCTGATGTGGTAGATTTATACTATCAAAATCACTTCTGGTGTGAGTAGGTATAATATAATTTCCGTGCTTATTAAAATTGATTGCAAACTGAAAGGCATTAAATAATAATGGTGTATTGCTATAAAAGTGTTCTGTGCATTTATGCGAGTTATATGATTGTTTATTTGTAGCTGTTATATTTAGTATCGCTTTTAATAGTTGCTCTTTATATCTAGCATTTAATTTAAAAATCGGCTGTGCCAATTCTGGCATATTAAATAGCTTTAAATGCTTAGTATCTGTAGTGTTGTATAAAAATAATATTGGAATTTGATACAGCTTGTAAATCTCGGTTGCGATATCAGTTGGAGAATTTTGACTATTGGGTATAACAACCTCCATTATAATGATATCTGGTTTTTTATTATGCAGTATATGAAATACAGCTTCGTAATTACTAACATGCTGGAGAATAACATAACCATAATCGCTGAGGTAATTGCCTAAACAAATAGCTTCTAAGGTATCGGCTGCAATTATCAGAATTGTTTCCTTTTCCATAATAAAGTGGTATCAAGAGGATATCGGCAGCAAATTTAGTTGATATTTACTTGAGTAGTAAAAATAGATGCCTGAAATTTTAAAGTGAAGAATACATTTGGGACAATAAGGACTGTTGAGACTTTATTTTTATTTTTTGTAGGTAAGGTAGAAGCAAGAATTGCAGTTGCATAATAGTGAGGCAAGTTTTAGCCTTTAAGTGTATCAACCTGATTATTCAAATAATATGCGAAGAGGATTAGCGAATTTACGGATTAGCGAATTGAATACAAGGGCAGTAGGAAATATAGCTACATACTACCTTTGAATACGCTATAGGTATAGGCAGCGTTGAGTATCATTCCGAGTATTTTGTAATCTGTACTTTGATGAAATAAGATTAATGATGGTGCATACTTTATCTTTTGCGAAATGACTTTTTTGTTTGACTCTGATTGCTTTGCTTCGCGCGCAATAACGGGAAACGCAGCTACGGCTGCAATAGATTACGTCACAGACGCTGCCAGTGAAGAGTGAAACTCTGAATTGTTTGCATTACATTTATATAAAGTGTTCGGTATTTAAATAATAATCTTTACCTAACATATTAGATTATATTATTAAGCCTATTAAAACATTTTGAAACCAAAAAGTCGCCATCTACTGAAAGATGACGACTTTTTTGGTTTTAGTTATTAGGTAAAAGAATCTCTTGGATTATTTTACATTTTAATATTTTACTTTCTTAATGTTTTATCACATTCGTACTGCTTAATAATTCACCTGACTGACTGTATACTTTTAGGTAATAAATACCTGTTGGCAGGTTGGATACCGATATGCTTGTACTGTAGTCTTTTACACTTTTCTTTCCTATATTCTGCATTACTACTGGTACTCCCATATTATTGTATACCTTGATATCACCAATATCCATGGCTTTTGCAAGCGATACCTTAACTTTAACATTGCTGGTAGCAGGGTTGGGATATACACTCACCAAGTTCGTTCCGTTTAATGCTGCTATTGAAGTAGCTGCAATTCTTGCCGACAACTGATTTATTGTAAAGGTGGTACTAGCTGTATTGGTTCTACAACCCGTTAATGCATCCTTCACGGTCAATGTGGCAGTATACACCTGATCTACTCCTGTACGTTCAATGCTCAACAAAACATTATCTGTGTTATAAGTTGCAGTACCTGCTACTGTTGGTGTTACCACCCAGTTGTAGGTAAGTGAACCATAAGTAATGATACTATTACCGCCATTCAGTATTACTGCACTGCTATCCAACGTATTGTTAGGTCCATTTACAGAGGCAACTGCTGTTACTGCAGGCACTATTCCTATTGTAGTAACCGGTAAAGATTTAGTAGCTGTATTACCTGCATTATCCGTTACGTTTAACTGTATGGTATACGTAGATGGGTAGGTGTATATCTTGCCTATCACATCCATGTTGGTGGTATTAACCATTGTACCATCTCCTA